>JAJDEL010000294.1 GCA_029259835.1 Planctomicrobium sp.
CAGGCAATCGAGAAGAATTCGCTGAAGCTATGCTGGCTGCGAAACTCATCAAAATCCCCAAAGATGCAGTACAGCAATTGATGGAAGAAGAAGTCAACGTGGCAATGGGAGTCACAAAATTGATGGGATTTCGCCGCCGCCGGGTGGAGCGACGCCTCAAATCTCTACTATTTCGCTCGAATCGTGAACGGCTGGTCCACTTACTGCTCGAACTTGCCGACCAATACGGAACACGCACTCCAGAAGGAGTTCGTTTAGGCATCAAGTTATCTCACCAGGAACTTGCGAGCATTATCGGGAGTACGCGTGAAACGGTGACTGTCGTTCTCGGAGAACTTCAGAGCGAAGGAAGCGTCATTATTCAGCGACGACAAATCATCCTGACACAAATTGACAGGCTCGCCCGCAGCATTGATACAACGGTCCCCAATGTCCCGGATGAAAGTCCGTTCGTAAGCAGAAACAAACGCCCCGCCCGATATGGAGTTTAAGTTTTTAGCAACGACTTAACGGTCAATAGTGATCTGAACGTTTCTCTTCAAGCAATGAACCCAATTTCAGCCAATTCAGGGAAATGTGGGTTGGTTCACAGTTTGAAGCAGCAAATCATTCGATACTTTCAACTTAGAGAGGACGGTCTCAAGCCAAGATGACCTTCGTATAATGACGCGAGGAACTGTCCCAATGATGTCCGAAATGCCAAACGAAAAACAACAAAATCTGTCTCGCAATGAACCCTGGGATGAATGCAATCCCGGTGAGATTCAAGGGATGGTTAAGTCGTTGAAACGGTCACGACGCAATCGAGAGTTGACTCAAGTTGCGTCAGTCGGTGCGACGTTTGTCTTGCTCTTTGCAATCACGATCTGGGCGTTCCCCAGGCAACAAGGTGCTAACGGAATTGGGGATGCCGGTTTTATGTGCGCAGATGTCATTAACCGTGCCGAAGATTATGTTGCCGGACATCTCGAAGCCGCTATAAACGGTCGGATCGAAGAACATCTCGCACATTGTGAATCATGTACGCAACATGTCGGTCATCTTCGCGCTCAAGTTGAATCCGAGATTGTTATCCCACCAGTCCTGCAATCAACCGAATCGAACCAGTTTTCGATTACGAGCAAATCCGAATCCAAGAGGTCCAACTGGACCCTCGCCTTGGCGTCGAACTGATTTGTTTTGCACTTTTCGAATGTATAGAGCACTTTTCGAATTGGTGTTCGCGTTCTGCCTCGTGGAAGTCAGCGTTTTCATTGATGAAAACCGATTTCCGTGGGCACAGAAAAGAGCAATCTGCTCTAGAAAAGATTGCCCAGAGTCTTGTCCTGTGAAGTCGTGCCTACAGCCATTCGGACGAGTCTGATGTCCTCACACTTTGCACTGTTTCTGCTTGTTCAGTCCTTGCTTGAATCTTGTGAGGGCCAGGGATGACGGTTTTGGATGGATGTTCGCTTCTGAAGCGGCGACGTTCGTCTTTAATAGATTCTGGATCAAAGCGGTGCCCGAAGTATCGTGCCTGGGCTTCTTCGCTCTGGAAGATTCCATCGATATCGCCACTGACCAGAACGCTACCGTCAACGATGATGTTGCAGCGATCCGTAATCGTTAATGTCTCTCGCTCGCGATGATCTGTCATTAAAATCGAAATGCCGGAATCTTGAAGTGCGCCAATTGTATCTTGAATATCGTTGATCGTTGTCGGATCAATCCCCGTGAAAGGTTCATCAAGAAGAATAATCTCCGGACGACTTGCCAGACAGCGGGCAATTTCGAGTCGACGTCGTTCTCCACCTGAAAGGGTTGAAGAAATCTGCTTCCGCTTCTTCGTAAGTCCAAACTCGGAAACCAGTTCGTCCACACGCGCCTTCAGTTCGCGGCGCGAAAGAGGCATGTACTCAAGGATCGCGACTAAATTTTGTTCGACCGTCAGCTTCGTGAAAATACTTTGATCCTGCGGGAGGTATCCCATTCCGTGGCGAGCTCGTTTGTACATCGGCCAATTGCTGACATCCTCACCGTTCAGGAAAACAGTTCCTTTTGTGGGAGCAGTCAGACCGCAGGTCATACGGAAAGTCGTCGACTTTCCAGCTCCATTCGGACCTAAGAGTCCTACGATTTCGCCAGGCTCAACTTCAAAGCTGACCCCATCGACCGCTCGAAACCCATTCGGGTAGACCTTCACCAAGTCGCGGCATTCCAAAATCGGCATCGAGCAATCCCTTGCTGTTGTTGTTGACGTCGCTAAATCAAAGCTTGAAGAGGCACTGAGTAAACTATTGCATATCAGCCGTTTGGGCGCTAGCCCCGGATATGACGCGGTTCCCTCTCAAAACCGGGGCGAACACTCTGCGGCTCAGATCTGGAAATTCATTTATGACAGTCTCTTACAGTGCTCAAGTTCATCGGGAATGTACACGACTTCTTTCGTTCGGCTCAATATCACGTTCCCTGGACCATGACATATCGGATTATTTTGAATGTGAGGCCCACACCACCCCTCGGAATTGAGGAAGTTGAGAAACTGCCATTACGGCGGCTTTACAGTTGAATGCCCGCCTGTCAATATCGCTGGTATGGATCGAATTCGAGTTCTGGGCCTGTGAAAAGCCCTTGAGTTCAGAACTGTTTCAAGTTTCTGCGTGGGAACAAACTGTGAGTAATCAGCCGCCAGATGCGTCCCGAATCGCAATTAGCGTCCTCATCGTGGATGATGATGAGGCACACGCGCAGGCAGTCGCTGAAAGCCTCGAACGGGTTAGCTATGAGTGCGCAATTGCGAACTCTGGCCCCAAAGGTGCTGAACTCATCGAAGGCCAGCATTTTGATGTGATCATTACTGATCTCAAAATGGATGAGATCGATGGACTGGGAATTCTTCGCAAGGCCAAAGAAGAATTGCCCGACGCCGAAGTCATTGTCCTTACCGCACATAGCTCGATTCCTTCGGTCGTCACCGCGATGCAGGGTGGAGCGTACACTTATCTGACGAAGCCACTCGATATCCAGGAACTGAGACAAGCTGTCGAGAAAGCTTCGAGCCGCACCCGCTTGCTTCGCCGGAATATCGCACTCTCAAAAGGCCTGGACGAAAAGTTCGGCTTTGAAGGTGTCATCGGCAATTCACCATCGATGCACCGCGTCATTGAACAACTTAAGAACCTCGCCCCGACCGATACGACTGTGCTCATTCTTGGAGAAAGCGGCACTGGAAAAGAACTCGTCGCGCGGGCACTGCATCAAAACAGTCAGCGAAAAAGTAAGCCGTTCGTCCCCCTCAATATTTCTTCTCTTCCAGAGAGCATTCTCGAAAGTGAATTGTTCGGTCACGAGTCTGGCGCGTTTACCGGAGCCGCGAGTAAACGGATTGGAAAGTTTGAATATGCCAACGGAGGGACTCTCTTTCTGGATGAAGTCGGCGAGATGCCCGGCGAGACACAAATCAAGTTGCTGCGAGTTCTCGAAGACCGAATGATCACTCGACTCGGTTCGAACGATGAAAAATCAATTAACGTACGTCTGGTCGCTGCCACAAATGCGGACTTGAAAAGCGAAATGGAGAAGGGCACTTTCCGCGACGATCTCTATTATCGACTGAGCGTTGTCACGATCTACCTGCCTCCTCTGCGGGACCGCCGCGAAGATATTCCCCTACTGATTGATCACTTTTTGAAAGAGTTCTGTAAGAAGCACGGTCGGGAAGTCGAAGGTCTCTCGCGAGGGGCGCGACAGGCTCTGCTTTCATTTGACTGGCCCGGTAACATTCGTCAGTTGCGGAACGTGATTGAAGGAATGCTGGCTCTGGATAACGATGGCAAACTTGATGTCGACGACCTCCCCACTGATCTCGCTGAATTTCGAGGCGAATCTTCGGATGGGTTTGTCGGAAACTCCGGTGCCGATATGTTGATTGGTCAAACGCTCGATGAAGTCGAGAAATTCTACATCGCCCGCGCTCTAGAACTCACCGGAGGCAAACGCGAAGAAACCGCCGTCATGCTCGGAATCGGTGAACGGACTCTCTATCGAAAAATTAAAGAATATGATTTGAAATGAGGCCGCCGCTCACTGGTCTGCGTTGAACACTTCTTTCACCCAAGCTTTATGAAGAATAAGTGAATTGCACCGTTAGGAAGTAATTGAAATCAAATTCACGGCGAATTGTTTTTCTTCTTTTCGCCCTTGCGACTCTTCGTTTAGAAAAACGCTTCCGTCCAAGACGTGGAAAACGATCCACGATTCCTCTACAGTGTCGGTCGCGTAGAATTGTCACACGTTCTTTTTAATTTATGGAGTTGCTCAAGTGGAAATGAAAGTGAAGTGCTGTGCTTTGAATTCGGATGAAGGCCCCCACTTTCAGCTTCTCTCAGATGCTGGGTTTGTCGTCTTACCAGGAACGCGAACACTCAATTACTGGGATGCTCCCGCTCTGGCGGAAGACCTCCAAGGATGCTGCGCTGTCGTTGCTGGTTCCGAGCCATACACGAAAGAAGTCCTGCAACAACTCCCTGATCTCAGAGTCATCGCTCGCACAGGCGTTGGCTTTGATGCTGTCGATCTCGAAACCTGTGACAAACTCGGAATCGTCGTGGCGACAACTCCCGGAGTCAATCATCACTCCGTCGCTGAACACACAATTGCCTTAATGATGGGAGTCTCTCGCGGCTTCCCGGAACAAGACCAGCGCGTGCGTGCTGGAACCTGGAAACGCGTCGCCTATCCCCGGGTTATGGACCAGACCATGGGCCTGATTGGACTTGGGCGTATCGGTCAGGCAGTCGCGACACGGGCCATCGGTTTGGGTATGAAAGTCATTGCCTGCGACCCGTACCCAAGCATGGACTTCGTTGATCAATTGGGAATCGAACTTGTCGAACTTGATGAATTGCTTGCCAATGCTGATTACGTTTCGATGCACAATCCGGCGACTCCCGAATCAATCAAAATGATGAACAAGGAAACGTTCGCCAAAATGAAGCCCGGTTCGGTCCTCATCAACACCGCACGCGGTGCTTTAGTCGATGAACCGGACCTGATAGACGCCCTCAACTCCGGTCACCTTCGAGCTGCGGGACTCGACGTCTTTGATGTCGAACCGCTTCCGGTCGAAAGCCCGCTCACCAAAATGTCGAACGTCCTTCTCGCTGGTCATGTCGCTGGTCTCGATATCGAATCACAACGCGACACTCTCACCATGGCAGCCGAAATCATCAGCGGCTTAAGAAACGGCGAATGGCCCCAAGTGTGTATCCAGAATCTCAAAGGCACCACAGACTGGAAATGGGACCGTTAGCCGTTAATCGGACGATTCACAATGAAATTCTGAAGAGAGGCTCTTGGGGTTGTGGACACGGTCAGCGCACACTAAGTGTGTTGTGTGGCAAGGACTTGCAGCAGGAAGTTGTCGTTCCAGCCGCAACTTTTGCGTTTCATCACGAGGCTTTGTTTGCCG
>JAJDEL010000295.1 GCA_029259835.1 Planctomicrobium sp.
CGTTCTGTTTTCACAGTTTCAGTATTGAATTCAAAGCCAATGCCTTCTCTGTTGACCAAACTCACGTCGTCAGTCGCTCATCACGTTGATGAAAATAGTGACCGGAGATTATATTGAACCACTTTCACGCAGAATTTCCGCAGGGGAAATGAAACTTGCCAACACAGCAGGAATCAGTGCTCCGAGGAAACAGGCACCCACGGCAAGTCCGAAAACCTGCTGCAAATGGAGGAGAGAGACCTGACAGGCGGCGACATGCTCCGTCAATAAATGGGCGGCGATGTATGCCAGGGGAATGGTCATTGCCCCTGCGACGAGACCGATAAACAACCCGCGTAAAATGACAATGTATGCGACTCCGAGCGGACCAATTCCCATCACTCGCAGGACACCAATAGAACGTTTTTTACGATCCGTGTTTTCAGCGAGTGCTGCGGTCAGAGTCCAGAACCCGAAGAACAGCACTGTTCCTCCAACGACAAAAACCAGGAGTTCCAGAGTTTGTGCGTAGCTCAGTAGTTCTTCAACTCGTGTTCGCTGGCTGACGGTTGCGAATCCCAACTGACTGAGAAACGCATCCGCCTCTGGAACCAACTCAATATTCTCAGCGACGACACGGGCCTGATAGTATTCCGCTTCGGAACGAATCGGTACAAATCGTCCCACCGCAACGTCGAACTGGACTTCACCTCGATCGAGTGCTTTGAGATGGGCCAACAACGAAGCAGGGACCACCGCAACGGGATTGAGAGAGAGCGGGGCGGAAGCGATCGGTTTCGCGGCGATCACTTTCTTTTGGCTCGACTTGTTAGGTAAGAACTGCTGAAGTGTCTGCTGAGCGGCAAATTTCCACGGAGCGAAGAGTGCCGGTGTGGAGGATTGATGGGAAGTGATCACTGGCTTTAGGATGGATGAGGTGACCGTTAAAGGAACTGGTTCTCCGTCACCATGTTGAAGTAAGCATTCCAGACCGCTGGTGCGACCAGTCGGCAGGTGAATCTCAAAAGGTTCGGCAGCGGATCGAAACGGACTCGATTCATCCAGAAACAGAGATTTCAACCATCGTCTGTGCAGGCTGATTCCCACAATCACTTGGTCTGCACCATCGATTTTGGTCGAAATTGGTTCTGACCAAGGAACGATAATGTCATCGACATCCGTCAGTGACTCGACAGATTTTGTGGACATGGTCAACAAAGGCAGAGAGTCCTCTTGAAGATTGGCACCATCAGCATAGAGACGATAAACAAACAGGTCGTGTGGCTGTAACAGACCGTACAGGGACCGAAGTTGCTCACCTGAAGATGTGGAGGATTCCAGCAATTCTGCATTCAGGCCGTGCGCATGCAGTTTGAGTAAGTCCGCAGTCGAAAACGGTTGTTTACTGAATGCGAGGTAACTCTCGAATGAGACCGGAGCCGATTTTGTCAAACCAGCCCAACCATAAAGATCGACACTGCGTCCTTCCTGGTAGTCTTCGAGATGTGCAACGACATCACGGTGTAAATAGCAGATGGGAGCATTCGTTCCAAAATCAGTGATTGCTGAAACGATCACTGACAGAGTTTCGGAGACGATACCTTGGTCCGTATTTCGATGAATGACCAGTTCCACCCGTGGAGTTCCACGAACATCGAGTCTCTGGTCAGGACGTTCCTCGAAAGGGATTTGAAGTTCTTCCGCGAGTGAGCGATTGAGGACGATACTTGGTTCTTGCCCCAGATCAATCTGCGCATCATAGAATTTGAGTAGTGGATCATGAGTTGCGGTGCAGCGGACTGTCACTCCAGTCACATTCTGCATCCCATGATTCGCAGAGAGGTCCACGATTTTTGTCGTGTCAGGGATGACACTGGAAATGGCAGGGTGTGCCAGGAGCGTCTGCTCCAGTGTTCGCGTAATCGGACCGGAGGTCGTCGAAGCGGCCACCTGAATCGTGGTCGCGGAGGGGCTCTTTTGAAAGTCTTCCTCCTGCTGTTTCACAAGTCCATCGGTAATCCCTTTCAGGATGACGAGCGGCATCGCGATTCCGCACACAATTATGACCACGGTGATCAACGTCCGTGGGATCCGAAAAGTTTCTCGAAAGGCATGATGCGTATAAATCAGCGGTTTCAGGATCAGTGAGTTCAACATTGTTCATCTCCTTGAAGGGGGGGAGCGGGGTGTTTATGTTGTGGCTGGAGGAAATGGTTGAGAGGTGGCACGATCAACTTCAGTAGGAAGAAACGGGAGAGCCGTACCATTCGAGTACTGACAGTTGCTTGTCTCCGCTCGACGGGTACACCGAACAATCCGGCCAACACCACGATTCGCTGACATTTGAACCAGAACATTTGCAAATTGAGTCACAACTTTATCGTGAGTAATGAAAAGGATCGTCAGGTCTTCCTCTTCCCTGAGTCTCTGCAGAAATTTGAGCACTTTTCGTTTCATCTTCGGATCAAGATTTGAAGTCCCTTCATCGCAGCAGAGGAGTGCGGGTGAGTGTGCAACGGCGCGGGCCAGAGCGACACGCTGTGCTTGCCCGCCTGAGATATTTTTGGGGCGTTGGTGAGCGATGCGTCGAAGATCAGACTTTCCGGATGCGTCCCGGTGCCCAAAGCCATCAAGAAGTCGATTCACGCGTGCATCGATCTTGTCCAATCCGTTCAATTTGAGCGGGAGGGCTATGTTTTCAGAGACGGTAAGCGAGGCGATTAACTCGGGACGCTGAGGAGCACAACTGATAAATCGACGACGGATTTCTCTAATATCCGACTTAGATCCCCATGGCATAAAAATATCGACCCCTTGAAACTCGTGTAGAGAGACCGACGTCGGACGCTCAAGAGTCGCGATCACATTAAAGAGTGTGCTCTTTCCACAACCCGTCGGACCGGTCACGACCATGAAGTCGTTTTTTTCGATCAACAACTCAGGCACCTTGACACAGAACCCATTTCCGAAATGGGGATTCCCTAACTGTTGCGAGAGGGCAGTGATTTTCAGGAGCGGTTCAGACAGACTCATCTTATGAGTTCCTTTTGTTAAAGAGAAAAATTTGAGAGTTGGGAGGCGAACGACGAAGGCTCGGCCTCCCCCCTTTTCAGAACGCTTACGGAAGGTCATTGACCTTAATGAAAGCGTGTAGTTCTGCTGAGCGATGACCTCTCCGTTTCCCGAGCGGGAACCACTGCTGTCCATTGTCGACGTGTGACTGAGTGATACTCTGAGACGCACGAACCTGATTCACCCAACGCTCGTAGTCTGCTGTTGTCATCGCGGACAGTTTCTTGGGAGTCATGGCGAAAATTTTGTTCCGCACGGGAAATCCAAGGACATTGGAGAGCAATTCTGCCAACGGCATGTCCGGATGCACGTCTTCTTTGAGATTGATGCCTGTTGCCAGGATTTGTAATGAGGAAACAAGCTTCGTTACGTTGCGGTTTCCAGGTTCCCCCGATGTCTCCAGGCTCACGATCACATGCCCCAAAGCACTTGCGAAAAGCTTGAGTTGTGATTGGTTGACGACGACATGTGCTTCCAACGCTCGATTCCCAGTTGGATCAAGGACCACTGCGTAGCCCTCTTCGAATGTCGGTTCGACACTACTCGACTCGGTTGCTCGGAGCATTTCCAGAATCGGTCCCATCAACCGTGCTTGAACGCTGCCAGCAACAGCCTGATCGGCTTCTTCCTGAATTTCGCTGAACTGGCCTTGAGCCATCTTTTGTGTGGTTTCTGCAAGGCTGTTCAGGCGACTGACCAATTCACCAATGAACTTCTGTGCGTCACCTGTTTTCTCGTAAACATCGTAGATTCCGGGATGAGCGCGTCCCGCTGTCAGTTCGCTAAAATGAGAATCCGCAATCTCCGCTTCCGAGGCGACGATACGCAGTCCATGGATTTGAATTTGTTGAAATGTGGATTTCGCTCCTGAAGGTTGCGCCAGTGCCAATAACCCAGGGATTGTCAGCTTGGTGACATTCTTGAATCCCGTCGTGACCACCTGAGCAGGAGCGTCTCCGATAAGTACGATGATCTTGTGTGCCGCTGGACTCCACTTCGTTTCGGTGACTCCCATCGACAGGCCTGCCAAAATGTCTTCAGCAAAATCATCGCTCGATACCGTGGCAACTTTGACACCTGACAGAAGTTGTTGGAACTCCTGATGATCACCAGTCAACGGACAGATCATTTTTGAGACATACTCCATCTGCTCAACAGAGGAAGACTGTGGATCAAGTTGATCGCGATAGCAGCAAAGGCCGAACTCGATCCGGCCATTAAGGGCAGTGTTCGCTGCTGCCTGCTTCGAGACAGTAGCAATTACCTCTTTCATGGCGTCAATCCAGGGTGTCATACTGGACGTCGTGTCGACCACGAACATGACTTGCAACTTAAACGCCTGTTGCAATTCTGCTCGTGTGGTCGGTCCTTCCAGATTGGATGAATTCTTGGTCGGGTTGGTGTTGGCTGGAGAGGCGTTTGATTGACCACTCAAATACGCGACTCGAAACACCTGCAGCGATTCACCATCGTCGTCGAATTCTTGAATATCGAGTAGTGGAAACAGTGCGACCTGTTTTTGGGCAGGCTCCCGGCTAATGGCTTTCAGTTCCGAGTCTTTCCCTCCGTGGTAGTAAGCTACGGCAGACTCCTCGTCTGAAAAGAATAAGACCCGTTCCCGGCCACCATAAGCTGTGAAGCCTACGACTTGAGCATGCGACCATTCCTGGAGAGTCTCGACCGGAACCCAACCTGCATGTCGATCTGGATGTGCAGAGTATGCGACTCGAAAAAATCCGTTCTGGACCTTCTCTGTCCCATTCGG
>JAJDEL010000296.1 GCA_029259835.1 Planctomicrobium sp.
CCACCGTTTGTCGCCGAGTTTTTTGGGCATGTTGAAAACGTTGTTGACTTGCACCACGCAATAATGTGGATAAAGCCGCTCCAGCCGTGGCAAATCTGGAAGAATATAACTGCTCCAGCGGATGTCACATTCCCGAGGACCGAACTTGAACTTTCCCGTTGCTGGACGGTCACTCTCATCGAGTTCAGGAACGTGATTCACGCTATTGTGCGGTCCACAGCAAAATTCCCAGACGTTGTCCGTCACTTTTACCGCAAAACTATTGTGCAAGTCGCCGGTCATCACAAAGACCTTCTTACCCAGTTTCTCCCATTCCGCAATCAGCATCTCACGCTCGTCAAAGAACCCGGTCCAGGCTTCTTCCTTGTTCGCAGCATCAACCTCAAAGCCCCCTGCCCCGCTGTGTGGAATCATAAACGGAACTGAAGACACCACGAAGAAGAAGTCGGCATCGCTTTCTTTCATGGACTTCAGCAACCACTCGCGCTGCGGCTTGCCGATCATTGAGACGCCAGGCTTGTCACGCTCTTGAACGTCGTGCATGTCACGGTCACCGCGTGTGTCCAGCAGGAAGAATTCGCAATTTGAGACGCGAAATTTCCCGTAGCTACGACGACCAATTGAGTAGCTGATGTCGTCATCATCAATCTTCGCAGGCATGTGCAAACGCAAGGTGTGTGCATCGACAACTTCTTCAATATCGTAAACATAGGAGTTCTTATTACCTTCATCGTTGTCATAGCGAAGGTCATTCGTTCCGGCTTCTGGAGTCCCCCAGTGGACATGAAGGTTCAGCATCTCGTCGAGCGGTAACTTTGTGAAGTCTGTTCCCTGATCGACAAGCAGATCGCTGCCAGCTTTCATGGTCGCTTTGCCAAAATGAACCGGATGGTCATGTTCCATCGGATTCGCCCAGCCAAGATAATCGAGCCACGCATTCGTTCCGATGTCTCGAAAGACAGTCCGACGATGCCGCTTGCCAGCCTCGGAGGAACCCCAGATGTCGTTGACAAGTTCATGGTCGTCGAATGTGAAATAGCTCGGCACGTTGCGGTGCCACTTCGCGAGTTCCACTCCCCGTGAAAGGTAAAGCTTGTAGTTCTCCCAAACGCCGACCGTCGTTGGCATCACTTTGACACTCATCGGGAACTCATCAACACCCTGGGTCAGTCGCCATGCCTCTGGCGGATACTCTCGCAATTCCTCGTACAACCAGTCGCCGTTCATAATATGAAAATGAACTTTCTCCGCCCAATCTCGATTCAGGTTTTCATACGTCGGGATACGGTGACCGACACCATGCAGTGGGTTCTGATTTGCGCAAGACCCAATCTGGAAACGAAAGTTGAACAACCCTTTCGGGTTGTATTTTTCGTTTCGAGTGACTTCCGCGGAAGGTAACGTTCTGAACTTCCCAGGCCAGCCGTGCGGCCTGTCGTTCACCCAGATCTGATAGTGATACAGCGTATCCGCCTTCAACTTCGTCAGGGTGGCAACGCCGGTGTTGTCGTGTCCGAATTCAGTTTTCGCAGACTCACTCACTCGATCCATTTTTTTTGCATTAACTCCAAAGCGAACTTCAAATTGCCCAGCGATTGAAGTGCGTCCCCATACCACCATTGAATTTGCAGTTGGCTTCCCGAGCATCGGACCATGAGTGAGCCGAATCGGATCGCGTTCCGCACTTGCCGATGTTGAACAGAGAAGCACAACCGCAAAACATATCGACGAAAAAATTTGTCCGCTCAAAGCAATGGGCATCGTATTTCAATCTCGTAGAGTGGATTCAAAAAAGTGTGAACAATCAGTCCCATCGCATTCCCAGACGGAGAGTGATGTCGAGAGTTTCATTTCCCCGCAGCAGGCCGATCTTGACTGACTTCCCTGGAATTTCTGCTCCAACGAGATCGCCCAACTGCTGCATACTCGTGACTTTTCGAGATTGAAACGTCATCAAAATATCACCTTCTTTAATCCCGGCACGGTCTGCTGGGTCACCATCATAGACTTTGATGATCTCTACCCCTACTTCCCCTTGTTCTGCAATTTTGGCGGAAACTCCCAGGTACGCTCCACTGCGAGTTCGGAAATCTTCACTCTTCACGAGCCGGTCCCAATCGTCTGTGTAGGCTTCAATCGGGACATGAAAATTGAGGTCAGTGCTTTCTCCGATTCGTGTGTTGATTCCGATCACTTTTCCGTCAACACCGAAAAGCGGTCCGCCGGAATCACCACCAACGAGTTCGCAGTCCGTTTGAATCATAAACTTATTCCCCAGAATCACCCGTCCTAACCGAACCACAAGCCCTCGATCCTTCTGGTAGCCACCTGGATGTGCAACGACAATGCACCAATCCCCAGGCTGGGAAACAGATTCCTCTGCGATGTCTTGGACCGCCATCGAGCAATAAGGCCAGTCAGTACGGTCCGATTCAATCTTCACGATTGAAGCATCCAGAATTTTATTCCGCCCGAGCGATCGACCACGGTATTGATTGCCATCTGGCATCGTGATGAAGACTCGATTCCCAGGTCGTCCAGAAACATGAGCCGCCGTCAAAATATATCCATCAGGGTCAACGATCACACCGCTTCCCTGAGCACCGCCAATCTGAAGATTGACCGTACACTCCATCAAACGCGGAATAAGTGCAGTCAGATGCTCCTGCATCGCGCGCAGATCATCAACAGATTTCGGGGCCGGGAGATCAAACGCTTTCGGAACAACATCGACGGAAACCGGATACGTCGCCGACTTCGTTTCTTCGGCACGCAGGGTTGTGATGGTTGCAAAAAGCGTAAGAAGAATCGTTGAAACTATGATTCGCATAGGACGTCTCATCTACGAGTGTTGACTTTTTTCAGTCATCTAGCCGTACACTTAAAGTGTACGGCAAACCAGATTCGCATCAATAGCCTAACAGAATTCGTTGAATCGAAAACACCTGCTCACTCCTCACTCCCAAGCAAATGCTCTCTCTGAGAGTCGATGATAAGCGTCGATGTATTTCGCCCGCGTTTGGGAGACAATCTCTGCTGGCACTTCTGGTGGCGGACTGTTTTTATCCCAATCAGTTGTTTCCAGCCAGTCGCGGACAAACTGCTTGTCAAACGAGGGTTGGTTCTTCCCAGGTTCGTACTGATCCTCTGGCCAGAAACGTGAGCTGTCCGGCGTGAGGACTTCGTCGATCAAAATCAATTCTCCATCGACTTGCCCAAACTCAAATTTTGTATCCGCAATCACGATTCCTTTTTGCAAAGCATATTCGGCTGCGGCCTGATAGATGTCGAGGCTCTTTTGGCGTAGCGTTTCTGAAAGTTCGGTCCCGACGATTTCGCACATCCGCTCGAACGGAATGTTTTCATCGTGCCCTTCTTCCGCCTTTGTTGCTGGAGTGAAGATCGGCTCTGGGAGTCGGCTGCTGTTCACCAAATCGCGAGGCAATTCGATCCCACAAACAGATTGCGATTGTTGGTATTCCTTCCAACCTGACCCAGCGAGATAGCCTCGGACGACACACTCAATCGGAACAACCTTGGACTTCCGCACGACCATCGAGCGACCGTTGAGTTCATCAACGTTGGTTCCATCTGGAAGCGGCAGCGTCGTCACATCGAGTGACAACAAATGGTGCTCAACGTCTAACCGGTCAAACCAAAAGTCACTCATCTGCGTCAGAACACGCCCTTTGTCTGGAATACCGGTGGGCAAGATCCAGTCGAACGCACTAATGCGATCTGTCGCAACGAGTAGCAGACGGTCTCCGAAGTCGTAAACGTCTCTCACTTTCCCATGTTGAACGGGAATGCCTTCAAGATGTGTTTCAGTCAGTGGTGCAGCCAGCATGTCGGCGATCTTTCTTCGTCAGGTATGTTCTTCGTTGCCGCAGTGTGACCACAGTGTATCGTTGAAGAGGTCGCGTCTCCAACGTTACGAGGAAGCTGGAAGAAGTTTCCGCTCGGCAGCACGCTTTCGCATGGTCAGAAGATGCTTTGCCACTCCAACGAGTAGACCGCAGCAAACACCAATCAGCATTCCCAGGATGTGGCATTCTCCACTGACATTCGGCATCGCCTGATCAAACGACATCTGAAGCATGACTATTAAAAACAGCAAACGGAACTCACGAGCAACAATTCGATTACGGCGAACAAGCAATCCCCAACTCAAATATCCGAGCAAACACCCAAGCAACCCCATGACTCCGCCTGAGGCTCCCGCCAGAACAACCGAATGGTCTGCTGTCTGTCCAAGAGGGATGACCGTTAGCAAGTAAATCGAGAAAATCGCGCAGAGCAGGTAAGCAAGACACGTCGTAATTGACCCCCAGGCATCTTCGAGTCGTGGTCCAAAAATGACCAAACCGACAGCGTTCATCAATAAATGCAAGACACCAATATGGAGAAATGCAGCATGAAAAACTCTCCATTGAGGATCATGGTACGATGGCACTGGCAGCACCAGCGCTCCCATATCAATCAGGTTCGCATGGTCCATCGTGTTTTCGAGCATCAACTGCACCTTCTCTCCATTCGAGAGTGTCGTCGATTCCCAGACCGTAAGTGCCACACCTCCGTTGAACATCTCTGCAACAAACACAATGCACAAAACCGCAATCAGTCCCCAAGTTGCAAT
>JAJDEL010000297.1 GCA_029259835.1 Planctomicrobium sp.
ACCGAATTGATCCGTCTTGACTGGGACATCAAAGAGTTGCAAAAACTCATCGTGATGAGCGCAACTTACCAGCAGTCTTCCAAATTGACTCCCGAACTGATCCAACGAGATCCCGAAAATCGATTGCTTGCTCGTGGGCCACGAACGCGTCTGTCGGCACGAATGCTCAGAGATCAAGCATTGTTCGTCAGCGGCTTGCTCCACGAGCAATTGAAGGGGCCATCGGTGAAGCCATATCAGCCCGATGGACTTTGGAAGGAAATTGCAACGACAACGAATTACGAGCGATCCACCGGGAAGGACTTATACCGTAGGAGTCTGTACACCTATTGGAAGCGAACTGTCGCTCCTCCCAATATGGCAATCTTTGATGCTGCTGGACGTGAGATGTGTACAGTCAGAACCACGCACACAAATACACCATTGCAGGCATTGGTTTGCATGAATGATGTGACTTTTCTTGAAGCTGCCCGCGCTCTCGCTGAGCGAACTTTCTCTGAAGCTGAACCAGATTTCCCTTCTCGAATTACGCGTGCGTTTCTACTCGCCACAGCACGTCTCCCTGATGCAGAAGAGCTGAACATCCTCACGAAAGCGTTCGAGAAACATCAGGCTGATTACAAGAAAAACCTCGCCGCGGCAGCGGAGGTCATCTCGCATGGAGATTCAAAGCCCAATCCCAATCTCAACCAGGTCGACTTGGCAGCACTCACAATTGTTACGGCAACCATCCTCAATCTTGATGAAGTCATCACCAAGGAATAGCAAGCATTTGAGTTTGATTAGCCCGGAACGTGCATTCATCGATCCTTGGCTGTCATGAAAAAGAATCAACGACAAATTATAAGTAACAAGTGCGGAGTTCAGCATGGATCCGATTCAAGAAGCTCAACTACTGAGTACCCGTCGGCAGTTTTTCGGTCGGAGTGCCACAGGTTTGGGAACACTCGCTCTTTCTTCTTTGTTGAACGGGAATTCTCTAGATGCAAGCGGTCTACCTGGGTTTCCGAATTTTGCTCCAAAGGCCAAACGAGTGATCTACCTGTTGCAGTCAGGAGCACCGTCTCAAATCGACCTCTACGACCATAAACCGAGCCTGTCTGATCGTTTTGCGTCCGATCTTCCAGACTCAATCCGAAGAGGGCAGCGACTGACAGGAATGACGGCCGCACAGGACAAGTTCCCTGTTGCTCCTTCAACGTTTCAATTCGCTCGACATGGTGAATCCGGAATGTGGCTTAGTGATCTCATTCCGAACATCGCATCGATTGCTGATGACATTTGTGTGATTCGTACGATGCACACGCAAGCCATCAACCACGACCCGGCGATCACCTTCTTTCAGACTGGTGCACAACTCGCCGGACGTCCCAGTATGGGTTCTTGGCTTTCCTATGGATTGGGAAGTGAAAATCAAGACTTACCATCTTTTGTCGCCATGGTTTCGGGGGATGGTGGACAACCGTTGTACGACCGTTTGTGGGGGAGTGGATTTCTGCCAACGCGTTATCAGGGAATCAAATTTCGCTCCACCGGCGATCCGGTCTTGTATCTTTCCAATCCCAATGGTTTGAGTGATGCGACACGGCGGCGATTTCTCGACGACGTCAATCGTCTGAATCAAAAGAAATTGGAGGAAGTCGGTGATCCTGAAATTGCCACACGAACTGCTCAGTATGAAATGGCCTACCGGATGCAAACGTCAGTCCCTGAATTGACTGACATCTCTCAGGAAACGGAGCAGACGTTTGAACTGTATGGAGAAGACGCCCGGCAACCGGGAACATATGCTTTTAATTGTCTGCTGGCGCGTCGGCTTGCTGAACGAAATGTACGGTTCATTCAACTCTTTCATCGGGGCTGGGACCAACATACAAACTTGCCTCGCGATATCCGCAAACAGGCTGCGGCGACTGATCAAGCTTCGGCTGGTCTGATTCGCGACCTGAAGCAGCGGGGGATGCTTGACGAGACTCTAGTTATTTGGGCCGGCGAGTTCGGGCGAACGGTGTATTGTCAGGGGACGCTGACAAGAGAAAATTACGGACGTGATCACCACCCTCGTTGTTTCAGCATTTGGCTGGCAGGTGGTGGCGTTCGAGGAGGAATGACGCACGGAACAACAGACGAATTCAGCTACAACATCCTTGAGAACCCGGTCCACGTTCACGATCTCCATGCCACAATGCTGCATTGCCTTGGCATCGATCATAAACAGTTAACATTCAAATTTCAGGGCCGCCACTACCGTCTCACCGACGTCCACGGAGAAATCGTCAAAGGTATTTTGACGTAGCCGGAACAGAGGGAGATTTTGAGACATCGGTAAAATTTATTAAGATGAACTCATCAAAAGTTCCTCTACGACACAACGACCCACTTACTCAAAAAGCCTCTCGTCAGAAATACGAGAGGCTTTTTGAAATTGAGTGACACTTGTTCCGTAACTTACGAATCCAATGCTGCCTGCGCTGCTGCGAGGCGGGCGATGGGGATTCTTCTTGGGGAACAACTGACGTAGTTCAGGCCGATTTCGTGGCAGAAGAAGACGGATTTAGGATCGCCGCCATGTTCGCCGCAGATGCCGATCTTGAGGTCGCTGCGAGTGGAGCGTCCACCGTCGACGCCGATTTTCATCAGTTTGCCAACACCAGTCTGGTCGACGGTTTGGAACGGGTCGGCAGGAACGATGTCGTTTTCCTGGTAGTAGCCGATGAAGCCTTTGTAGTCGTCACGGCTCATTCCGAGTGCGGTTTGAGTCAGGTCGTTCGTTCCGAAGCTGAAAAACTCAGCATCGGTAGCGATCTCATCGGCGGTCAGTGCGGCTCGCGGAATTTCGATCATTGTTCCGACGAGGTAGTCAACTTCGACGCCTTGCTCTTTGAAGACTGCGGTCGCGGTATCGCGAATGACTTTCGCCTGGTTTTCGAATTCAGTTTTGAAACCAGCCAGCGGAACCATTACTTCCGGATGGCAGTTGATGCCTTCCTTCTTCAGGCCGCAAGCAGCTTCAAAGATCGCACGAGTCTGCATCGCCGTGATTTCTGGATAGACGATTCCAAGTCGGCAACCACGGTGACCAAGCATCGGGTTGGACTCGACGAGTTCTGCGACACGTTGTTTCACAGCGTCTTCGGTCACGCCGAATTCCTTGGCAAGTTTCGGTCCGAGTGTTGGATCTTCGTGCATGTGGTGTTCTGAAAGGAACTCATGCAGAGGAGGATCCAAAAGGCGAATCGTGACCGGGCGATCACCCATTGTCTTGAACAAGTGGGTGAAGTCATCGCGTTGGAACGGAAGGAGTTTCGCAAGTGCTGCGGCTCGGTCTTCCGGTTTGGTCGCGAAGATCATCTCGCGGATTTCGTCGAGATGGTGGAAGAACATATGTTCTGTTCGGCAGAGTCCGACTCCTTCTGCACCGAGAGAGACTGCTGCTTCGGCATCGTCTGCTTCCGCGTTTGCTCGGACACCGAGTGTTCGATACTCGTCTGCCCACTTCATCAGTTGTTCGTAACGACCGAATGTTGGGGCGTCTTCCGGCTTGATGTTGCCAAGCAGAACTTCGATCACTTCCGAAGCACTGGTGTCGATCTTCCCATTGAAGACTTCGCCGGTGAACCCATCAACGGAAATCCAGTCCCCTTCTTTAAGGACGGTCTCGCCGACAGTCACAGTCCCAGCTTCGTAATTGATGTTCAGGGAATCGCATCCGCAAACGCAGGTTTTACCCATCTGCCGACTCACGAGAGCTGCGTGTGATGATGCTCCACCGAACGCCGTGAGGATGCCGTTGGCGACTTTCATCCCGCGAAGGTCTTCCGGACTCGTTTCACGACGAACGAGTATCAACTGTTTGTCGTTGTCTTCATTCCATTGAGCTTCAGCA
>JAJDEL010000298.1 GCA_029259835.1 Planctomicrobium sp.
CGTGACTCCGCCAACGAAAACGGCTTCGCCAGAACGATGCTCTTCTGCATATTCACGGCATTTCTGCGAGTGAAACAGGCCAGCGCTGCCGGTGATTCCTTGAGTAATGATCTTCGTTGAGTTATCGACTAAAATTGACATCGAATCTTTGGATTGGATTGAGGGATTAGGGATCGAGGGGCAAGCGATGTGCCGTTGCCGCGACTATGTGGTGAACAAACGGTCCAAGACCGGTTCGAGAGTTTAGAAAACTGGTGACCGAGACGGAAGTCAGCCGGGATTCTCTCGCAAATGAGCAGACGTGAGATCGTCGAACTCTCGCTGCTGGACATCTGAGGCTGCAATTCGTACGGTTCGCCGCAATTCGCTACGATACGTGAATATCACGGGTTTGTCGTACACTTAAAGTGTACGGTTAAAGAATCTTTGCTTTACGAAATAAGACCAAATTCAATCACACGTTCGATGCTCGATTCCGTTGAAATAAATCCCGTTCCCGCTCCGATTCGCGGCTCAATTCGACCGCCAGGCTCAAAGAGTCTGACGAATCGAGCACTCATCATCGCTGCGCTGGCAAATGGAAAAACGGAACTGACCGGCGTTTTAGAGAGTGTTGACACTCGTGTCATGGCGACTGCCCTCGACACATTGGGTGTTCACGTCGAAACCGACTTCGATAGCCATCGCATGCAAGTGAGTGGCACTGGCGGCACCATTCCTGAGACGAAGGCCGAACTCTGGTGCGAAAACAGCGGCACGAGCATTCGCTTCCTCACAGCTTTGTGTGCAATCGGCAATGGAACTTACCGACTCGATGGCAACGAGCGAATGCGGGAGCGCCCGATTGCTCCATTAGTCGATGCACTCGCGCAAGCCGGAGTTGATGTCAGTTGCGAACTTGGCAACGACTGCCCTCCGGTAATTGTTCGAACGACCGGATTAACGGCAAACACCATCGAAGTTTCCGGTTCAATTTCCAGTCAGTATTTAAGCGGCTTGTTGATGGTTGCACCAGTAGCAACTCAGGACATCACTGTTCACGTCGTTGGCGAATTGGTCTCGCGCCCGTATATCGACATGACGCTCAAGGTCATGCGTTCCTTTGGTGCAACGATTGATGAACCAACCCCGAACAATTTTCTCGTTCACGCGACAGGCTACACCGGACAAAGTTACGACATTGAGCCGGACGCCTCCGCCGCTAGTTATTTCTTCGCTGCCGCTGCGATCACTAGTGGCGAAGTGACCATCGAAGGTTTGCATCGAGATGCTCTTCAAGGCGATGTCGGTTTTGTTGATGCGTTAGTGAAGATGGGTTGCGAGGCGAAGTGGGAAGAGAATTCCATCACCCTCATCGGCAAACCGCTTACAGGAATCGACATCGACATGAACGCGATCAGCGATACCGCACAAACATTGGCGTGTGTCGCTCCATTCGCAAACGGACCAACACGAATTCGCAACGTTGCTCATAATCGAGTGAAGGAAACTGACCGCATTCAAGCCGTGGTCGACGAACTGAACCGAGCTGGCATCAAGTCGGAAGAACACGAAGACGGCATGACTATTCATCCCGGCGTTCCCCAACCAGCAACAATACATACCTACGACGATCACCGCATGGCGATGAGTTTCGCCCTGCTTGGTCTCAAAGTACCTGGGATTCGCATTTCCGATCCCGGTTGTACTTCAAAAACATATCCCCATTACTTCGAAGACCTTGAAAGTCTTTGCCGAGGTGTTCGATGAATTCTCCTTCTACCGATTCTCCTTCCAATCGCCCTAATCGCGGTCGAAAACCGAAGCAGAAGAAAAAATTCGTAAAAAGCGGAGCCGCAAACGCGCGCTGGTTTGCGTTTCGAGCGTTACAGGCGAACCGCGAGCGAGAAGTTTTCGTCTCACGGATTCTGGACGACCAATTCAAAGCAATGACGATCCCATCAGTCGACCGAAAAATGGCGACCGAACTCGCGAATGAAGCCGTCCGCCGACGCGAAACCATCGACATCATCTTAACTTCATTTGTTTCTCGCGGTCGCGATAATGTTGAAGCAGACCTCTGGACGATTCTGCAACTCGGCTGCCTGCAACTTGCCTGCCTGCCACACATCGCCAAACATGCTGCGGTTCATGAAACGGTGCAACTCTGCGAAACGATTAACAACGGACAGGCGAAGCCATTCGTCAACGGCGTGTTGCGGAACATTGAGCGGAGCATCATCAGTCGGGAAGAAGCCGATGACGTTTCGCTCGCCGATCTCGGACCGCAACAACTCCCACTGCTCTCCCTCAAAGGTCGCGATAAGAAATACGAAATCGTCACTTTTAACCGGGATTTGTTCCCGAATCCAGCGGAAGATTCTCTGGCGTATACCGCTCAAGTGAGCAGTCTCCCTGAATGGTTGCTGCAACGACTCACTCCGGAAGGTGCCGATGCCGACCAGATGCTGAAAACCGGACTGTGGATGACGATTCCCGGTCGAATGGCGCTGCGAGTGAATCTTCTCGAAACGGATCGGGACAAGGTTCTTGACGTTCTCAAAGCTGCCGAAGTTTCTGCTCATCCAGGTCTCTTACCTGAGAGCATTGAACTCGATGGAAGCGTCGCAATTATTGATCTTCCAGGTTACCGCGAAGGTTGGTTCAGCGTGCAGGATCTCTCGGCGATGTCTGCGACTGATC
>JAJDEL010000299.1 GCA_029259835.1 Planctomicrobium sp.
CGATGTTTGCGCCTTCGTTCTTCAACTTCGCCAGAGTTTTGACGTGTGCTCCGAATCCACGACCACCAGGACCGATGAAGCCGATGCGGATATTTTCGTTCGAGGATTGAGCTTTCGCCGATTTTGGCGTGAGCAAAGTGACGGCAGATGCAGCGGCAGCCGCCGTGCCGGTGGTCTTGAGAAAATCTCGTCGGTCAACTTGCTGAGTCATATTGAACTCCTATATCTATATCGCATGAATACTGGATGGAATTGGTCGTCTCTGTACGAATTGAAGTTAGAATCATTCGTGAGGCTTGTCACAGGATAACGAATTGCAGATAAGTGAGACAATCGTTGACAAAACTTTCGATGTGTAAGTTCTTTTGTCGCTCATTTGAAATGAGGGGCTATACGCTGAAAATAAATAGATTTAATGAATCAAAATCCTGAACCACTGTTGCATGTCGTTCTTCATTCACCGGAAATCCCTCCAAATACTGGGAATATCGGTAGAACGTGCGTTGCGGTTGGAGCAAAGCTTTGGCTGGTGAAACCGCTTGGGTACTTACTTGAAGATAAATACCTGCGACGTGCCGGCATGGATTACTGGCAGTTTTTGAATTACGAAGTTGTCGAGAACTGGGAGGAGCTACGGCAACGAATCGGCGAGGAGAAGCAGTATTGGTATTTGACCAAGTTTGCAAAGAAACTGGTTTGGGATGCAACATTCGAGCCAGGGCATGTCCTCGTCTTCGGAAGCGAAGGGCAGGGGTTGCCACCAGAGATCAGAGAAGGGAATCCAGAGAGTTGTTTAAAGCTCCCGATGCGAGAAGAGGTCCGCAGCTTGAACTTGGCGAGTACGGCGAACACTGTAATGTATGAAGCAGTTCGACAAATCGGCGGGTTACCGGATGTATCGTAGAGCGTGTTTTGAAATCCCTGAGCCGAGCGCGATAGCGTCGGGCGTCAGCCCAAGGTGAATCTTTCATCAAACACAACCAATGCAATGACAGACCGATCGGTGCAAGCATCACTGAGCAACTTTGGGCGGCTGCGGCTCTTCTTCTGCGTTGGGTTGTGCTGCTTGATGATCACGCTGGTCGCCGCTTCGTTTCTGGATTACGCGGTGATTCGGTCGTTCCTTGATGGTCGCTCTGGCGATGGTTCGGCGGATCCGTACACAGCTGCATTGCACACGAAGTTGACGCTCATTCTCTTAGCTGGTGGGCTGCTGCATGGACTGATGGCTCTCGTTGTCGCTTTCCTTCCAAGTGAGACGGTGAGTCGCCTCATTTCGCCTATCAAATTCCGAAAGCGAACAAAGAGTACCATTCGCTGGATGTGTGTTGCCTGTCACCAAAACGTAGGCTGGATCGTATTAATGACACTCATCGCGGGCATTCTACGTTGGCCTTATCTGAACGATCCGATGAGGCTCATACCTATTTGTCGTAGGCGAAGATGCCCTGGTACGTTGGCCTCTCGGTTTACAACGAACCGAACAACCATCTCTTTCACACGTTGCTCGTACATCTTTCGACATCATTGTTTGGAAATGCCGAATGGGCAATACGGCTGCCAGCGCTTGTCGCAGGCGTTCTGCTTGTTCCACTCACATTTCTGACTGGACGAGCGACTGCCGGTCGCGAAGCAGGCATCGCTGCCGGGACACTGGTTGCTGCCTCTTCAGCATTGATCGAATACTCCGTACTTGGTCGCGGTTATACGATGATTTGTTGCTTCACCGTGATCAATGTGTTGCTCGCAACTCGCATTCTGCGAAGGTTGATTGGTTGGGAATGGGTGTTGATCACACTCAGTTCCGCGATCGGACTTTGGACAATTCCGATTATGGTTTACCCAAACATTCTCGTTTGGGGATGACTGCTTCTGTGTGGATTCTGGGGAAATCGATGGCAATCGCAGCGCGTTCGATTTGTGGCATATTGGAGCCTTTCCGTTTTCATGGTCGCTGCATTGACGGTCATTTTTTATGCACCTGTCATTGTCGTCTCTGGCTTTGAATCCTTGACATCCAATGGATACGTGCAAGCTCTCGGCTGGTCTGAATTCGAGAAGAAATTGCATCCAGGACTTTTAGTGTGGAACGGTCTATTACTGCGTGACTGGTCACTTTCGACGACCCTCTTGATCGTAGGTCTTGCTCTGAGGGGCTGTATTTTCACTGAGAAAAAAAGTGACCAGTGCCAGCAAGTTCTTTCGCTTCTTTTCTCACTGGCTGGCGTTGCGGGTCTAATTGCTCTCCAGCGAGTTGTCCCGCCACCGCGAGTTGGGTTGTTTTCCATACCACTATTAGCATTGCTCGCAGGCGAGGGCTTTCGTTCTTTTATGTGGAGCGTCAATTCACCGAAGAGGTATTTGCACTGGAGCCTTTGGTTTGCTCTTGGCGTGATCGTTCCAGTTGTTCTGCAAACTCAAAATCAGTCGATTCGAAATTCATCTGAGACAGGTATCTGTCCCGAGGCGGAAGAGATCGTTCTTGACTTGATGTAACAACCCTGGTTGGAGACCAAATCTGGACCGACACCGATCATTGCCGTTTCGCCAGCCAGTTCTCCGGTGGTTTACTACGCATTGAGGCATGAAATCGACCTGCACTATTTTGATTTTCCGACGCAAGCAAATATCGAGAGAAGTGTTGTCAGCGTGAGCCATCTCTCGGAGCAAACAGTTGAAGATGATCGGGATCAACTTGGCTTAAAGCTGCCCACATCTGCTGAATTCGAAGAGATTGAAACCTACGAGACGGTCAGTCTCCATCGATTTGTGCGCAGTGACGTGGACGTGCTTTTAAAGTGATGGGCTTGTTTCATGTGTCGCAGAAGCACACTTCGGAGAGTTCCACAGGCGTGTGGTAACGGTTATGACAGATGAATCCATAAATCCGACATTGGCGGGGGAGCTTGTCTGGGAAGGAATCAAGGCTGTTGGTGATGCGTGCCGAACTCGATAGGGGTGGAATGCGCGGTTGTTGCATCAAAAATTGATGGACATATGAAGTCCGAGAACGGAGTCTATTCAGATGAGTAAGATTACCCTCACCCTCCTGGTACTCACAGTTGTGACTTGCTTCACACCTGGGAACGAAGTTGCCGCCAGTGATGCGCTTGATGCGTTGGGATATCGATATCCACAACGAAAATCCCGGTGGAAGAATCTACGACCACACTATGATGATCGCGAAAAGCAAGTCATCCCTGCGGACCAGCCAGTGCCACGTGGTTGGGTGATTGTTGGGCACCGCCGGACGCTGCTGCAAGTCAGTTCGACGACTCACCAACTCTTGATTCAAAAAGTTCCGACTCGCCCAGGCGCAGAGATGACAATCTGGAAATGTCAGCCGATTCCATTTGGCTGGGCAGTCATTGAAGAATTCGCTTCAAAGCAATTCCCTGGACGCAAAAATAACGTTTTGCGTATTCGGAAGATGTGACTTCTACTCTTCTTCTCTGAATTTCTGAAAGTTCTCTCTCATCGTCTACGGTGGGCAAGGTGCCACACAGGTCAGATTTCCGCCATCCAGGTGATAGATCCGCGGGCGGCGTGTTGTGCAATCGTAAAACGCATCAACAGTAGCAGTGACGCAAAACGGTCCAACGGGCAGGCCGAAAACGTTCTTGCAAATACTGGGGACATCGTAGGATGTTTGTGCTCGGACAGCGAAGCCGAATCCAGATCCTCCAGGGTTATTGATCATCACAAGTGCCTGTCCGTTGTTATTAGACGCCGATCCAGATGGGCAAGGGACATCCGGAAGACCTGCTGGGTGAATTGTGGTTCCTTGCCGTGGTGAAAGACAACTTCCCCAAGACGGGAATGTTGCGTTATTGCACCGACAATCAGGTCCGAGATTGACCTCTGTGTTGTCACCAAAAACGCCCTGCAAAAACGATCCATCGCTGAAGCAGATTGTCACCTCAACTCCCATTGCTCCGATGTCATCGGCGTCCAACTGCCCAGTTCCGGCAAAGTCTCTTACAAATGCTCCGAACCGCATTCGATCACCAGGGACGAATGGATCACAACCTAGAGTACCTGCATCGCAAAACTCGACCGTTAAAGTTTTCGTAACAAAAGTAGGATCCGTGATTCCTGTAACCACGGTCCCCGCTCCGGTGCATTCAAGCCTTCCCATTCCGTCGGGACCATACGGCACGTCAATTAAGAATTCGACATCATTGGGGTCAACTCCAAAAACGTCCGCTTGCGAATCTCCGCCAGGTCCAACGATTCCATCGGTTGCCGTACAATCGATTGATCCAGGGCTGCAAACAAGTTTGTTATTGACATCACTATCCAAAGTATTGGATGAAGCATTCGGAGCGAAACTCGTGAAGTCAAAATTCGGATTGAATGTGCCTGATCCTGTCACGTAAGTTGCTGGCAGTTGATATGTGACCCTCGTAATTGAAAGATTTGTCAATTGCTGAGTTGGCTGAATTGAAATTCCCCACTCATTGTTGTTTCCTCCCGAGCCTCCCATGTTCCCTTGAGAAGTTGCGTCCATTGCAACAGTGAAAGGTGGTCCGCACCCTGCTGCTGAGCAGGAATTGAATTCATACTCAGGAGTGTCATCTGTAATGGCACCAAAAACGAAGACACCGGTACAACTTCCATTCTGATTTGTGCCGTTCATGGCATTGTAGTTCAATGTTCCGTCGATCGTAGAAAGATCGACT
>JAJDEL010000300.1 GCA_029259835.1 Planctomicrobium sp.
AAGGGCACAAGCAGAACACTCCAGTTTCTCCCCGTTACGATGTCGTCTATTTGCTCGACCCCAGGGGCTGGTACTATCGATACAGCCACTTGAAGGAGATTGAGGAGAACCTGCTGCCAGGTCGGCTGATTCAACAGGGTGACCGGATTGGATTATTAGGGAAAGAAGGCGGAAGCGGTGGCTGGTCTCATTTGCACTTTGAAATCAAATCTCGACAACCATCTGGTCAGTGGGGAACTCAGGAAGGTTATGCATTTCTCTGGAACGCGTATATCGAACAATATCAACCCGAACTGATCGCTGTCGCCCGTCCGCATCATTCAGTCTGGGCTGGCGATTCCGTAGTGCTCGATGCATCAAAATCATGGAGTCGATCGCAAGACATCGCCAAGTATGAGTGGACATTTCACGATGGCTCAACTGCTTCCGGCAGCAGCGTTGAGAGAGTTTACACAAAGCCAGGACGTTACAGTGAAATTTTGAAAGTGACCGACACGGCAGGCAACGTCGATTATGACTTTGCCCCGGTTGTCGCCGCCGACCGAGATCATCCTGACCGGAAGACTCCATCGATTCATCCAAACTACTACCCAACCATGGGAATCAAACCGGGTGATGACATCACTTTCAAAGTCCGGACGTTCAACACGACTCATGGAAACGAAGTCTGGGACTTCGGTGACGGAAGCTCGACGGTCACCGTCCAGTCAGATGGAAACGCTGTGAAACTGTCACCGGAAGGTTATGCAACGACGACCCATCAGTACGACAAACCAGGAAATTACACCGTGCGAGTTGAACGTCTGGATGAATATGGAGTCCCTGCTATCGGTCATTTGCATGTCCATGTTGAAAAGAAATAACTTGCTACGTGAGATGCTTTGGCGACAAAGCAACTCGATTCAGTCAAAATCAACCACATCACTCGATCATCGAATCTTCAAATTGAAAACGAATCCATAATGAGAACGACCACGCACATTTTATTGGCTGGAATATGCTGTTTCCTCGCTTCAGTGAAATTGGAGGCTGACGAACCCGATCAAACCAAGGTGAGCAGTTCTCTCGCATGGCAGGAAAAGTCGGTCGAGTATGCCCGCATCATGTCACGGGTGAAATGGACACCGGTGGCTGATGGCATGCCTAAACGGGGCGGTCATTTCACAGCCGGGAAGGAATACACTGGAGTCCCGTACTCGAGCGTCAAACATGTTGGACGATACATCGGCTTCGACATCTTTCTGAAGACGTTTATGGCGGCTGTCGAGAACCCGAAGAGCGTCTTGTACACGGAAAACCTTTACGGCAAGGTGTCGAACGCGGAATGTTATTACGGCAAAGTCTGCTCCTCCTACACCAGCTACGCCCTGCAATGTGGTATCTGGTATGTCAGTAAGATTCATGGCCCCCAGTTTCGCGATGGTGTTACGAATGTTGAGCCTCAGTCAGCTCAAGCTGCAAGTCCCGGCGATGTCATCTACACACCACCGAAGAAACAGAATGGAGGTTCTCATGTTGAATTGGTGACGGAAGTGATCCGCAATAAGGCTGGCAAGGTGACGCATGTCCGAATCGAAGAGAGTCGACCGCAAACCACCAGCAACACATTGCGTAGTGCACAAGCATTTGATGCGCATCTCGCTGCCAGAAATCGAGAACTCTACCGCATCACCGATCTGGACGCTTGGCGCGGTGGCAACAAGGCGGAGTCTTTTCTGTTTCCCAATTACGAGGATGATTCAGAGTCACCAAAGATCAACTGTGTGTTATTACTCGATCGCGGCGACTGGGTCCCCTACTTCAAAGGGCAGGCCGTGAAGTTCAACGTGATGGATCGCGACAAACAGGGAGTTGTCGCCTTGGTCATCAAGCGAGGCAGCGAGGAGGTTGAAGAGATTGTCAATCCGGGTAAAGGTGTTCTGGCACGTTCATTCGATACCTGCGGAGACTACACGGCGCATTGCGTGATGCAAGATGGATCTCTGAGCCAGGCGTGCGAGTTCGCAGTCTGTGAACTCGCTTTCAAACTCCCATCCATGGACGTTTCGCGAGGGAAGCCATGGGAGATCGAACTCACGACTGACAATATGAACGCAATCATCGTCTACTTCAAGAATTCCAAAGATGGTTCCGACGAACACAATGTGTTTATTACTGAAGAGGATCGCAGATCTGGAAAGGTGACGATTCCCGCCAGCATCACGCAGGATGCCGAGAAGGTGCAGGTCTGGCTAATTGGCGAGAACCGATATGGACGACTGAAAAAACGCCAGATGATCACAGTGATCGATTGAGGACTGCCCGCATTGCTATAATGGTGACCCGATTCTATCGACACTCGATTCCTTCAGCTCTTTGCCATGGAGATATTCCTCTCATGACTCGACCAATCGATTCGTCACAACCGGCCCAAAAATGTTCCCGTCGTGACGCCTTAAAGTCTGTCGCGACGGGAGCTCTCGCGGTTGGAGCGATGGGTATATCATCCGTCAGGTCTACATTCGCTGACCAGGGAAAACCAGAGCCACGCCCCTGGATTCAGATTCGCGGTATCTACGGTGGATTTCCAGATGAAATTCTCAAACGAGGTCAAACTCCAGCGGACTATGGGATCAATGCCATCTGGATCGGATCAGGAGGTCTCAAGCAGAACAAAATCGAGCAGTATCATCAGCTGGGGCTGAAGGTGTTTGCCGAGTTCAACTCCATGCACTTCGCAAGCTATTTGAAAGAGCATCCAGAGGCGGCTCCGATTGGAGCAGACGGTATGCCCTCACCTCCTCCGCATGGCTGGCAAGGTGTCAGTGCTTTCGATACTGGATATCGCAGGAGTCGTATGAACGAGTTTCGGAGAGTGCTGAAGACGTTTGACATCGACGGTATTTGGTTGGACTACCATCATTCGCATGCCAGTTGGGAACGAGCGGAACCGGTCATGCCTGATACAGATTTCTCACCAACAACCTTGAAGCAGTTCCAAGAGAAGACTGGAATCAAATTGCAAGACTCGGTGACCGCGGGAGCTGAGCAACTGCTTGGCCCCCATCGTGAGGAGTGGACTCAATTCCGGTGTGACGTGTTCACGGATTGGGTGCGCGAATACCGAGATATCCTCGATACGGTTCGCTCCAAGGCGTTACTCGGAACCTTTCACTGCCCTTGGTCAAACGAAGATCGTGATGGCGCGATCCGGCACAAGTTGGCCATCGATCTCCCAGCTCAGGCTAAATACCTCGACATATTTAGCATCATGCCCTACCACGCTCGCTTTGGGCATCACCATGACCCTGCGTGGATCGCACGGCAAACGAAGAAGCTCGCTAAGGAGTTAAGCCTGAAAGGCGAATCTGATGAGAAGCATCAGATTTGGCCGATTGTTCAGTTGGCAGACTGGGGTGAACCCGTTGGAATTGACCAGATCCCAGAAGTCCTGAATGCCGGAACAACACAGCCTTCAACCGGTGTGATGGTGTTCCATTGGAGTGGAGTCTCCAAGGACTGGCAGAAAGTCGAAGCCCTCGGTCGTTTCTATCGTGGGATTCGTCCGTAATCGTAGGGCCTGTAGTGAACATTCCCGGATGGAGTCGACTCAATTAATATTTTGCTTTATGAAACGCCAAAATGTCGAGTGCGAGCTTCAAATTAACGATCGCACACTAAAGAGCAATCATCGTGGCAGAATTGATTCTGAAAATTCTTGTTTTCGCTCTTGCGCTTTCCCGCGGGGTACAAAAACCTCGAACACCTCTGAACAGGGGAATTTGAGGTGAACTTCGCAGCGAGGATTGAAACGTTGAACGTTGGAATGAAAGCTTTCGACATGTCAACAGTTTTGGGGTGATTCTTTCGACCACGAATCTTCACCGCGCAGACCGCGATCCCAGTTGACCACCACTTTACATTTTGAAGAGACTTCAAGCTGCACGTCGCCAGTAGTGCTTCAGCAGTCCACCAAGCCTGGTCGAACAGGCAACGTCCTTCATCTTAATAGTCTGCACTTCCTCGGGGTGTCCACTCCAGCCAGGCGGCAAGTGCCGGTTTAATGTAGCTCAATGCGGGAAGGAAGCCGCAACAGATGACTTGGCCTTTGTCGGCCACGCGTCGCACTACGGCCGGCGAACCGTCAGCGAACGTAGCCAGTGTCTCAGCCTGTGAGCGTGGTTGCAGGGCTTGTTTAACGGAGAGGACTTCGAGTGCCTCAGGTGAGAGCGCCAGGGGGGACCGCCTTCGTGACTGCTCCAGTTCGGGCCGTATGAAAAATTCATCCATATGCGCACACCGCGAGCCGTTGGTCCCCTCTCGTTGATACTCTCGTTCGCTCTCGTCAAATTGCGTCTTGGAGTTAATAACCCTGTATCACTCGGGGCCCGCTTAAGACACGTTGCGTACACCTGAACCAAACGATTTCCGGTGATATCAATAAGTCGGGTTTTCGGAGCGTCTCAAAACTTACATGTCTCTGGCAACACCTGTGTGAAATCGCTGAGGCACGTCGTCGCATGCGACAAGAGGATCAAGACGTCATTCACTTATTGACCCAATCTCTCAGCAGTGCCATGATTTCCGTTCGGTACTTCTTGAATCCGTTTCCCTGTCCGTTTCTAACCATCGCAAAGACCAGATGCTTCTCGGGATTGATGGCCAACAGCGTGCCACATCCGCCCCCGTGCCCATAACTTCCCCGCCCCAGGTGTTGGCTTGCGTCTTGCAGTCCGATGCCGTACTTCATGTTCAAGTTGGAGAAGTACGGTTTGAGCGACGTAGGCAGGATCGCAGCGTGCGTCTCCTTGGAAATCACTTCCCACTTGCCGTACTTGCCACGGTTGTCGAGAAGCACACCAATTCGCGCGAGGCTCTCGGCGGAGAAGCCGGTTCCGCCCGGCAGCACGTTATCAATTCCCAGTGGATGGAACAGATCCCTTTCCATCGCATCCCAGTAATTCCTCCCGCGCAGAAGCTCCAATGCTCGGACAGACAGGATCACGCCGACCACCCCGTACCGATGCTTGGCTCCGGGCTCCCATTCGCGATTGCAGTGGGCGATTAGACTCTCATGCCAGGTATGGAAGTAGAACAGCCGCCTGAAGGCGAGTTCCCAAGGGAAGCGGATGCCCGTCGCGTGGACATGCCCCGCACGGAACGTGAGATTCCGATCGCGGGGAGAGTTGAAGTCAGGAAGGATACTGCCTATCGGTTGGTCCAGCCGCAAGATCCCTCGATCGACGTACGTGGCCAGTTGAAGTCCAATCAGCGGCTTCATGGCCGAGTGCAGCAGCATGGGCGTATCGACGGTGACAGCCTGCCCGTCGATTTTCCCGTACCCCTTAGCAGTTACGATGACGCCGTTTCGGGCAATCACGATGGCCATCGGCTCAGAAGATTCGGCGTACCAATCGTCGAGTTTACTTTCAATCTTCCTTAGCTGTGCTGCGGTGATCCCTGCCTGGCCCAATGGAGCGTTCCTCAATACGGGAGCAGGTTCTCCCTTCAGCAGCTTGGGGGTGACCTTCACGAGTGGCTGGTTGTCCAGCCCCATCAGCTTGCGCTTCAGCCGAACATGCTGGGTCGCGTTTTCCATCTGCCACTGTCCCACTCGTACAGAGCTGGATTGCAGATCCGCTTCCAGCAGCGCAGCCAAATCAACCGCGCCCTCTTCGAACATTCGCCAACGACGCATCAAGGCATCGACGTCTTGTTGCTCGTGAACGGCATCGGATGTACGTCTCGTGGAAAGCACGCTTTTCTGGGCAATTTCCGCTAAGGACACGTCTTTACCAACACAGCAACAGGTCATCGCTCGACGGAGCACGGAGCCGTCAGGAACTGCTGCTTCACCGTAGACGTAGTAGCGCCCCACTTCACGAGCGGTCTGGACTTCCTCAAATTTTTCGTTGAACCAGCGCGTGTGTATCGTGGGTTTTTTGACCACCTTGGCAACCAACTTGCGATGTTCCCAGACTAGATCAGGGAGCTTCTGGTCCTGCCTGAGAATGAATCCACCTGCTGGCGCGAACTGTTGCTCACCGAAGTGTTCTTTGAGTTCCGATTCCTGGGCAATTGCCATCGTGGTTGGTGCGACAAAGAAGAGCATCGCCGTGATGATTGGCCAATTAAAACTCTTGCTTTGACTCATCGAAATCTCCTTTGTCCCGCCCAAGAGGCGGCGATTCGTTATTTTGTCGAAACGAGCTTCATTCTACCCAGGGCAAAAGATTGTCGATAGCATTCGGTTCGCGTTGTATCTATTGCGTGGGAGATCGTGAAGAGTTGAATTGCATACCTTCGGACATCGCCAGGCCGGACGCAAACTTCAGTCTCAAGCAAAAAATGGACAATACGTTGCCGTGTGAGAACCCTCCGGATCGCACTCATCCTTTAGAACGACTCGCCTTCATCAATATATCAGCTTCCAGAAAAATATTGAAAA
>JAJDEL010000004.1 GCA_029259835.1 Planctomicrobium sp.
AGGCAGATGATGAAGTTCTCGCGGTCACAGAACAATACACACACGCGCTTGAACAAGCTGTTCGTCGTCACCCAGAACAATACTTCTGGGTGCATCGCCGGTGGAAATCGGTTCCACGTCAAAAGAAAAAGAAAGTTGCGAAAGCAAAAGCCGCGTGAGTCACGCGGCTTTTGTGATCGTTGTTTTCATGCTGTCTTGTTCTTTATGCAAGACAGCAATCGTAACATATTAGAATCCGCCGCCACCGCCGAATCCGCCGCCGCCAAACCCGCCGCCGTTGTTCCCGTTATTATTATTCTGGTTGTTACCAAAACCAACGTGTTGGTAATACATCGATTCGGCTCGACGACCTGTGTATCCAGGACCGTAAGGCGTGGCAACAATTGTTCTTTGTTGAGCATCACCATTACCGAAATCGGTGAGGATCTGTGCGACGATATTCCGTCGCACAGCGTCAAGTTCAGGATTCGAGTTGTTCTCGGATCGTTCGATGAGGACCGGGAACGGCGTACTTCGCAATCGAGCGGCCACCTCTACGATTTTGTCTTTCGCATCTGGTGTCAAATGAGCCGTCTGAGCCACAAAATCGTGACGGTGAAAGATAAAATCGGCAGCTTCGGCGTTCGTCTGCATGACCTGATCGTGTGCACGAACAGTGCTTCCAAGGGGTAGCGTCTCAGGGACAGCGTTAGGTTTTCTCCATGCCCAACCTGTTAAATTTGAACAACAAGTGTCGCAACGTCCCCGCAGGCACGTTCCAATTCCACACCGTCCACAAATCCCAGTACCACACCCAGTACCACACCCATTATTCACACCACATTCGCCCGTTCCACATTGATTCTGCATGCAACCACCAAGCGGACAAACCATTCCGTTGCTGATTTTGTCTCTGCAAGAACCCATTTGGCAGCCACCAAGACGACCGGCACCCAGCCCGCAACCTCCTGGGCCACAATTCGAGGTTCCAAAACCACCGTTGTAAGCACAACTGGAGAAGCACATCAGTAACATTGAGAGACCAGCGAACTGCGCTCTGCGAATTTTATTTGTCATCTCTTTGTTCTCCATGACGAACCACTCCATGTTCACTTGTGATTCTTTTCGGCGTTCACGCCGCTATATAGTGAGAGAGTGAATACACGGGATTGAGATTGCGGCGAACGCGAATCGATTCTGCGGACGCAGCAACATCGAGCTGATAAAATTTGGAATATCACACAAAACAGATTCAGGATCTACGAACGCCAACCCATTTGCGGTCATATCACTTTCTCAGTGGAAGATCGCTCGCCTCTGTTCTGTCAGTCGCTATCGCCTGACGCGGGGATCTATTCGATACCCTGACGTTTGATAAACATTTTGATTCCGACCTTGTACAGCTCTGCGTTGACCAACTGCTGGTGTTGGTTGCAACGGATTTCTAGTTCCATTTGGGACCGGTGGTGGAGGAACTGCGTTCGGGCGTCCAGAAGGTGGCTGTTGGTACTGCTGCTGAGGAGGATACCCCTGCTGGTACTGTTGTTGCTGCTGGTACGGTTGTTGTGGATACGATTGCTGATATTGCGGTTGTCCCTGAGGGACTCCCATCGCAGGCATGTTTCCGTTTGCAGGAGCAATTTGCCCCGATCCTGGTGGAGGATTGTAGAAATTGAAACCAACATCCTGACCATGCCCCTGCCCGTTTCCAAACGGCAGTAACTGGTAGTTCGCCAAGTCTGGGTTTCCTTCAATCCGATTGTATTTGTAGAAGTCGTAATCGTCAGGGTGTGTAACGTACCAACCTGGCATCGGCGGTGTTTGGTCAGCATCCATCGGACGGACGATCTCAGGCGTGACGATAATCAGGATTTCGGTTTCGTCTTCTGTCGCCTGTTTCGCGTTGAAAATGTAATTTCCGATGTATGGGATTTCGCCCAGGAATGGAATTCTGGAGACTTCGGCAGTCTCTCTTCTTGAGAACAAACCTCCCAGGACGATCGTCTGACCTTCTCGTAGTTCAACTTGAGATTGCACACGGCGAACGTTGAGTCCGGGGATTCCACCGACCGCATTCGACGAAGAGACGGAACTCAATTCTGGAACAATCGTCAATCGAATTAAGTCGTCGTCAACAATAGTGGGAGTTGTAATGATCGATGTTCCAAAACCACGGAAACTTGTTTGTTGTCCCTGAGCTCCACCAATTCCAACAATCGTCGGAACAGCGAATTCTCCCCCAGAAAGGAAGGCGGCTGGTTGTCCACTCAGCGTGACTAACCGGGCATCTTCAACGATTCTGGCACTCCCGTTCGATGCCAAAGCATCGATCATCACATTGATGTCGCCACCTTCAAAGATTCCAGTCAGAACGCTCGCGCCACCAGTGAGAGTTTGACCGATCGTGGTAGCACCGTCGTTGAAGATGACGTTCCAATCAACTCCCAGTCGCCGAAACTGAGAACGGCTGAGTTCTGCAATCCGAACCCGAACACTCACCTGGAATTCTCCAGGAACCTGAAGTTCGTCGACGATCAAGGTTGAGAAGAAGTTGTTCGTTCCGTTGCCATTACCATTGTTGAAATTGTTAGCACCGATTCCGTTGCCTTGTCCGGCTCCAAATCCTTGATCGTTGCCCTGCCCAAAAAGCCCTCCTGACTGAGCAATCACTTCACCTCGAATGACGCTCATCATTTTGGCAGCTTCGGCAGCATCTTTCGCCTGTCCTCTCACGATAATTTTCCGTGACATTGGGATCAGATAGACTTTGCTGTTCGGGTACAGCAACTGCAATTTTCTTTCGATGCGACCGAATTCGATCCGGCGACGATCATCAAGATCAGGGTCGCGAATTGTCGTCACAACATACATCAACGGTTCGGTGATCGCACGTCCTTCTTCTTCAAACCACAACCACAAATCTGTCGTTCCCAAACCTGTCCCCAGGATCGAGAGTTCCTTCTCACTGAACTGCACAACGTCGATCACACCAGGGTCAGAAAACGCGATTCGGGTCACTCGTTTATCGGTGATCACCAACTGGCTGCGATTGAGAATGACATCCAGTTTGCGTTGAGATTTTGGCATTGCTCGAATGCGAGAATCTAACGCACGTCGTGCATCGAAGGTTGCCTGAACCTGTTGTATTCCGGCGTCCTGTCTTCCAGCACCGTTGGGATTTTGAATTGCTTGGTCTGGTCGTTGGACAGCATAGGGGACAGGGACCTGATATTGGGCACCAGAGACGTTCGCAAACAAGCTCAGTCCTACCATTGAAATAGAGAAGCTGTTCAGGAATCTCGACGTTGACGTCAAGAAACGTTTTAAACCACAACTCTTTGAATGTTCTTCTACGGTCGACATCCGGTGTCGCTCCTGTCCAAAGTCAGTCAGCGCCGCCTGACTGCACCCTCATTCAATAAAATTAAATGAGTAAAGTGGTTTCTACTAACAAGCCTGCAAAAAGCTGGCTGGTTCACACAACGCCCCTCGTATCGTGACAATAATATTGCCACAACACGGATTTAATCGTCATACGCCAATCGCAACTCCAATCCGTTGCAGTCGCAACAACCAGCATGTCAGAGACAGCGTGGGCAATTCGGCAGCATCGAAATATGCCTTTTATGTCACCGAGACTTCCTAAACTCACAGAGCCAGGCAATTCAAAGCTACATACATCCTTCTGTGAAAACAGAAGAGGCAGATGGAGAGTGGCAAAGAAAGAAAGAAGCGGTCGTTCAAGAAGGCAGATTGGTTTCCCGTACTCTTCAAGTCTGCGGTCGTCACTCCCAAAACGTTCTAGCCCATGCTGGGATTGCTATTGCTGACCCAGTAATATGTTGCCGCAGCAGAAATCGCCATCACAACGACTGTGTAGAAGAACATGACCGAGAGCATCTTCCCGATCGCACGACCAGCTTCAGCATCGTCACAGTCAAACTGTTTGACCTCTTCTGAAGTAAAAAGAGGTTCTGAAGATGCGACGGCAGTGGAAGTTTGGTCAGACATAACACAATCTCGGCAGTGGAATCAGTAATATGAGGACGTTGGTGGATTGTTATGAAATCCACCTGCTCTGTCGACCCATTTTTTGATTCAGAATTAAGATCAGTCAGGATGTTTTGATCTGCAAATTCGGAGTTTTTATTAAAACAGTCAAAAAACAACTTGACGACTCATACTACCCAATTTAACATTTCTGCAAGTGAGAGTTTTCGTGTCGCCACACATGCACTTTTGAGCGTTGCAGTCGCTCAGGACCTCAAGCTACGAGGATTGTGTGATGCGGATTTTCTCTCAATTATTTCAGGATGAGTTTGGTGCCGTCTTATCAGCAGAAGTTGTTGTCATTGGCACGATTGCTGTGATTGGTGCTACAGCAGGTTTGAGTGCGGCATCTAAATCCATTGATGCCGAGATGTACGAATTTGCGTCAGCGATCCGTCACCTTGACCAGAGTTACTCGGCAAGCCGTATTGAAATCGACGGCGACTGGAGTGCCGGGTCATCTTACACGCAGCCGGACCTCAAGAAGTCCTTAAAAGATCTCGAACAGAGCTATCTCAAAGACAGAAAAGCGGACGAAAAACGTGCGGAAAAACTTCGTCGCGCAGCAATCGCTGAGCAAGAAAAAGCGAATGCTGCAATAAAAGCGGACGTAAAGAAGAACGCGAAAAAGCGTCCGAAGAAAGTTCAAAAGAAAAAGAAGAGTCAGAAATGATGCATTGCCACTCACTTGAAGTGAAGTGGGTGGCAAAACTTTCTCGATGAGAGTGATGACGCTCACTCACACAGACCTTCGAGGTATGTGTAACCGTTGAGACCATCTTCATAAAACTTGATGAGCCGACCTGCTTCCGCATTATTGATTCGACCTTCGCGAACGGCGATCTCGACTGCGGATTGCAAACGGTCTATCAATTCCTTCCCGTTGAACTGCACGTAGTCCAGAACCTCATTCACGGTTTCACCCCTAATCATCGTTTGCAGAATCACTTCACCATTCTGGTCGAGTTCAACGTGAATCGTGTTTGTGTCTCCAAACAGATTGTGAAGGTCACCGAGAATTTCCTGGTACGCCCCGATCAGAAACGCACCCAGGTAATAGGGAGAACCGTCGAACTCATGAAGACGTAGCGTTTTTTTGACGTCGCGACGGTTGATGAACGTGTCGATCTTGCCATCTGAATCACAAGTAATATCACACAAAACTGCGTGCCGGGTCGGTTGCTCTTCGAGTCGATGGATCGGCATGATTGGAAAGAGTTGTTTGATTGCCCAACTGTCAGGAATCGACTGAAACAGCGAAAAATTGCAGAAGAATAAGTCCGATAACAAACTTGGCAGCGAGGTCAGTTCCTCGGGAACGAAATCGAGTTCGTCGGTGAGCTTACCGATTTTTCTGCAAATCGCAAAAAACAAATTCTCGGCAAGCACGCGCTGTTCGAGCGGCAGATATCCGCCGCTGAAGAGATTCATCGCCGTGTCAATTGCCTGTTGTGCATCGTGATAACTCTCCTGGAGGTTTCTGATCGTCAATTCACGATCCGTCAGAAAGAGATCATGCAGCGGCTGTTCGTATTCCTCTGGAATCTCATTCGGAGGCGACTCATGTTCCCCCTGCCGTGTCACTCCCAAAGTCCCGAAAATTAACGCACTATGAAACGCTGCGACAGCTCGACCACTCTCTGAAATAATGACCGGATGAGGAACGCCGGTCTCATCACATACCGTTCTCACGTTGTAAATCACATCGTTGGCATATTCCTGCAACGTGTAGTTCATGCTTGACTGAAAGTTCGTTTGCGAACCGTCATAGTCAACACCCAGTCCTCCTCCGACGTCAAAGTATTCCAACCCCGCGCCACGGCGATGCAAATCCGTGTAAATTCGAATCGCTTCGGTAATCGCGGCTTTGACCTGACGAATGTTTGTGATCTGACTTCCTAGATGAAAGTGCAGCAGCTTGAAGCAATCCTGCATCCCTTCGGATTCAAGAAGTTGAAGCCCCTGGAGAACTTCACTCACGGTCAGCCCGAATTTAGAACGATATCCACCTGAAGATTTCCATCGCCCCGCCCCGCGTGCTGCGAGTTTCACTCGCATCCCAATCTGTGGTCGAACGCCAATGCGTTTCGCCAGGACGAGAATACGTTCGAGTTCTGTATACTTCTCGACGACCGGGATCACCGTCCGCCCAATTTTCTGGGCGTACAATGCCATCTCAATGAATTCATCATCCTTAAAGCCGTTACAGATAATCGGCATCGATGGATCCGTCATCGCGACGACCGCTAACAACTCCGGTTTGCTGCCAGCTTCGAGTCCGAAACCGTACTCACGACCATATTCGATGATTTTTCCGACAACTTCGCGCTGCTGATTCACCTTGATCGGGTACACGCACGCATAGCGCCCCTGATAGTCGTTTTCTGCAATCGCTTTAGAAAAGACATGGTGAAGTTCTCGCAGCCGTTCTTTCAGGATCCCATTGAACCGAACCAGGATTGGCAAATCAAAGCCGCGATCTTGCAATCGATCAATCAGTTCCTTCAAGTCGATTGATTGCGACGTTTTCCGATTTGGGTGGACAAGCAAATGTCCATTCTCACCCACGGAAAAAAACCCGCTCCCCCAGCGAGAGACTTCGTAGAGATCATTGGAGTCGTTCGTCGACCATGAGCAGGACGGATCTATCATGAGCAGTTCTTATTGAACAAATCACACGCTGTGCGTTGCTGTTCGACGCACATTTCAAATATGCGGCAATGCGTTTGTTCATTCGGACACGATTACGATGCAAAACCATTCAAGTACGGAAGTGCTTCTCTCTGTGCCTGAATTCCTGACTGATTTTCCATCAGTTGAGCAAGGAAATCCCAACGTCCTGAGACCAAGGCATCGCGAGCACTTTCCGGGATTGTGACTGGAATCGACTCATCTGCATAACGTAATTCACAGCTTTCGAGATCGACTGTCAGTTCCAAAGCAGGATCTGCTTGAATCGCATCTGAGAGTTTCTCAAGGTGTCCTCGTTCGGCACAAACGGCTGGAATCCCCAATGAAGTGCAGTTCCCAAAAAAGATTTCCGCAAACGATTCCGCGACAACAGCCTGAATTCCCCATCGCATGAGAGACTGTGGAGCGTGTTCTCGAGAAGAACCACAACCAAAGTTGCGACCACTGACCAGAACTCGACCATTCTGGTATTTGGCTTGGTTAAACGGGTGTTCAGCATCCTGTTGACGATCATCCTCAAAAGCGTGCTCGCCGATTCCTTCAAACGAAACACATCTCAGAAATCGGGCAGGGATGATTCGATCTGTGTCGATATCGTCCAGAAATAATGGGACTCCGGTCCCGGTCACGTCCTTCACCTGATTCATGTCAATACCTGAGAAATGTCACACTTGATAGGGAATTTGTTTGTCGCGTCGAGGAAAAACGACGGCTGTAAGGTACCAAATTGACATTTTTTGGAAACCCAATCAGTCCAGATTCAGTCGCACAATCGGTCCAACTAGGGAATGCAGGATAACTTTACCGGTTATCGAGATCGGCAGGAATGTTCTGCTGAAGAACTGCAGCGGTTCATCAGTTGGCAAGATCGAAGTTTCTAGAGGACAGTCGCTTGGAAAAAAGCACACCAAATAGCCGAATTAATAAAGACAGCAGCAGCGTCTTCTTTACAAGTCTATTCTATAGTCCCGAGCGTATGAATCAACAATCGGAGCTTTGCCCTGAACTTCCAGCACCGCCAAGGCGAATTTTTGCCTTTGCTGCCAGTGCTCTCGCTCTAGGTGTTGCTCTCGCTCTCTGGATTGAACAGCCTCGTGGACCAGAGTGCTACGCGATTCTCGCTGCTCGAACGACCTACGTGACCGCTCCTATCGAGGGGACGTTTGCGGAAATGTCGATCACTGAGGGTGCCGATGTGAAAATTGGTGATCCGATTCTGCGGTTACAAGATGGATCGTTGGAACGCAGGATTCTTGATAAGAAACGAGAAATTGCCGCTCTCGAATCACAATTTCAACAGGCGTTAGCCGCCACAGAACTCGAACTGAACTGGCGAACGAGGACTCTGGAATCAGAGATTTGCGATATTCAGCTCCGATCGGCATCGTTCTTAAAAGAACAATACAGTTTTGATATGCAACGCAGCATGTTGAACGATGTTCTCGCCGGACGCGATTTTGTAATACAAGATGAAAACGATTCTCTGTTTCACACGCTCATCGAAGCGAAGACCACCAATTCTTCCAAACGAATGGCAACAGTTCTTGAAATGGAAAACGCCGCGAATGGAGCAGAAGTCTCTGCTGCTCAAGTCGAAATTTGCGAAGAACGCCAAAAACAGCTACTCAACTTGAAGAGTTCTCTACCGATGCAAATTCGCAGAACTCAAGGTGTCAACGTTGCGGAAGCAAATGTTGTTCGAGCAAAAGCGGAACTCGATCAACTGCTCGCCGAAGAGTCGGACTTGATGATTCTCTCCCCCTCAATTGGACGCGTTGGTGTCTTTCAGTGCCGCACGGGAGATCATCTCAAGCGAGGAACTCCAATCGTTGAATTGCTTGACGATGCAAAACGGTATCTCGTCGTGCATGTTCCTTCAAAGGAAATCCCGCATTTCGCGTTGGGAACAAACGTGAAGCTGAAATTTCCAGGCAACGAAACAAGAACAGGCATTGTCTCAACAGTTTCACCACAAGCAAAGCCAAGCTGCCCGACGAATTCAGTCGACATCGACACCACGATTCTTGTCCACGTCGATCAGACCGGAAACGTTTGGCCCAGCGTCCCGATCGGGTCTCAAGTGCAAGTTCGAGTTAGCGAATCTGACTGAAAAAGTGCCTGAATATTCGAATCACTGACGCATTGCGGCAACTCTTGTCCCCTCTCCGTGGGAGGGGTAGGGTGAGGGGCGAAACTCAAATTTTGAACAGACGCTGAGCAAACTTTTGCTTTCATGCTCACCGGTTACTCAAGCATTCTTTC
>JAJDEL010000031.1 GCA_029259835.1 Planctomicrobium sp.
GAATCGTTTGCAAACCGAAGCTGGTGCCAAGCAACTCATTCCTCCACTGGATTGTGCGATTGCGGCGCTGGTGAAAGATCTGATTGACCGCGGGATGCTTGAGAAAACTCTGATCGTCGCCATGGGAGAGTTTGGGCGAACGCCGAAAATCAACATTCATGCTGGTCGAGATCATTGGGGACGAACTTTTAGCGTCATGATGGCAGGCGGCGGCATCAAAACCGGTCAAGCCATCGGGCTTTCCAGTCCACGCGGAGAAGACGTCATCGACCGATCGATCTCTCCAGAGGATGTGGTGTCCACGGTCTATCATCACCTTGGAATTGATGGAAAAAGAATCGTCTTCCACGACCAGTTGGACCGCCCGCTCCCGCTCATCGAAACCGGCAAACCGATCCACGAACTTGTTGGTTGACGCCGCGTTTCATTGACCTTCAATCAGGCTGCGGGGTAGTCACCGATTCAGTCTCAACAATCTTCGCACCCTGCTCGACTGGAATACTGATGATCAGTCCAGCGAATTCGCGGGAGGTTGATGCGTTGAAAAATCCCGAATGACAACTTGTGCAACCACCGCTGAGTGAAATACTGCCTGCCCGACGGTAGTAGCCATCTTCAATCTTTTCGACCATAGAGGCGCCTTTGGTGATTTCGCTTGCAGCTTTCTTCTCAAATTTTGTTTTTGGTTTGTGGTCAATGCTCATCGGCTTGAGACTCGCAGAAATCCAGCGTGCCTGAGTGTGGGTCTTCCGTTCAATATCGGTGAAGACATCTTCCAGCGCACGCGCCGGGACAACTGCTCGATCACCATGAAAGTAACGATGGTGCATCGTTTCGAGCGTCGAGGAGTAGAGAGTGTGCATCAGTTCCGCTCGTTCGCGAGCCGCATCTAAAGAAACACGTGGCACCACTTCAGCCGCTTCTTCTGTCTGTGATTCAGACGCCGTCGCTGCTGGAGAATTCGGTTTCGCGTCGGCTTCTGACTTCTTCTCATCAGCGGACGCTAGGCCGAAGTAGCAGACTCCAACGATGCCGACGATCAGGGATGACCAATGATTCTTCACGATGAACTCCTTGGATTTCGAAATGGTGAATGCCTCGGGACGAGTCACTCGGTGGGAAATTATTTCACTGTATCGAGAGGAACTGACAGGTGGGACATGTCGCACAGGGGGATGACGTCGCTATTGGACTCAAGCAACGCCCCGATTGTGACGCGGGCGAAAGCTGCTTCGGTTGCGGCGTATGCGCGGTCCAGTTCTTTGTGCAGCGGGCAAAGTGATGTGTGAGACGGCAGCCCTAACGGGCAGTGCCGAATTCGTTCAAGTGGTGCGACGGCATTCACAACATCGAGGATCGAAATTTCGTCACGAGATTGCGACAAGATATACCCGCCACCTGGGCCAGATCGAGAGTGGACAAACTCCGCCTGCACAAGGTCTTGCAGGACCTTGTGCAAATACCGACGCGGAACTTGAGTCTGTTCCGCCAAGCTCTCTGCAGCGACAGGTCTTTCAGCCTCACTTGCAAGGCAGGCAACCGCTCGCAACGCATATTCCGCAGTCTTCGACAACATGACATTTCACCTGAACAAGTCTCGAACGAGAACCTATTCTACACACTGGCATGTAGAATGCAATTGGAATTGCCTAGGTGGCGAAACCACAAATGGTATTTCTGTCGTAACCAACTGATGTCATTGCAGTTACAGCTCATTTGTTCATGCCGATCGTTTCACGCACTTATCTGCCTGGTGATTCTTCGAGTAGGTGTCTGGCCGTGTCAGAGACAAATCCAATGTGTCCATTATGAATGACCAAGTGTCCGAAGGCGACCGAATCCAACCTTCCGACGCGGGCTTTCCCCTGGATGTAATCCATCGGCGCGTCGCGGTAGAGGGAATGAATTTTCAGGTTTTTGACTTCCTTGCCTCCGCCAATGTCAATCGGATATCCAAAGTCTTTCTCTAGCAATTCGAACAACCAAAGTCGGTTTTTCTCATCGTATGAAATCGAAAGTGTGGTGCCGTCGGTCAGTTGGCGTGCTGCCTTAACATCGCCACGAGCGACCGCTGTAATGAACTCCTGCCAGATTCTTTCGGGCTGACTCACCATGTAATACACCGAAAAGCAAGTCAACAGAGCGGTGAAGGCGAGACATCCAAGTACGATCCATCGAAAGTTCACAGACGACGAAACTCCTGAAGACTTGCTGTGTTCCGATTTCTTGATCATGCCAGTCACAATTTTACGTCTCTTCGAGGATTCAACACTGTCTCTCACTCTCGGCAAAGATGACTCTTAAACTTCCAACAACAGTCTTGTTGGATCTTCGACGGTTTCTTTAATGCGAACGAGAAAGGAGACGGCTTCGCGGCCGTCGACGACTCGGTGGTCGTAGGTCAGGGCGAGGTACATCATCGGGCGGATGACGACTTCACCATTAATGGCAACTGGTCGGTCGACGATGCCGTGCATGCCGAGGACGCCGCTTTGGGGCGGGTTGACGATCGGTGTTGAGAGTAATGAACCGTAGACGCCTCCGTTTGTGATCGTGAACGTGCCACCTTCAAGTTCTTCCAGTGTGATTTTGTTGCCTTGTGCGCGTTTTGCGAAATCAGAAATCGTCAGTTCGATCTCTGCAAAGCTAAGTCGCTCGGCGCTGCGAATGACCGGTACAACGAGTCCCTTACCGGCGCCAATCGCGACACCAATGTCGCAGTAGTTGCGGTAGACGAGATGAGTCCCATCAACTTGCGCACCGATTGAGGGGAATTCGTTCATGGCCTCAATAACAGCTTTGACAAAGAATGA
>JAJDEL010000301.1 GCA_029259835.1 Planctomicrobium sp.
GACAACCGCAGCACTTGTCATTCGTGATGAAAGTGGTCGTGTCTATCCAAATCCTGCGAAGCGTCTGGCACCAGATTTTTTCTTTCACGAGCAGGTTTATCGCACTGATGGAGAATCAATTAGCCTGCCGCCAGGAAAATACACAGCGTCTGTTTCTCGCGGGCCAGAATATCTTGTTGAAAAAACTGATTTTGAAGTCGATGGTTCACCGCAACAGCGCGTCGCGATTCAGCTGACACGTTGGATTCATCCTGCGACGCTCGGATGGTTTTCTGGTGATCATCATGTTCACGCCGCTGGATGTGCGCATTACGACAGTCCGACTGAAGGTGTTGGACCGATTGATATGATGCGGCATATTCTGGGGGAAGATTTGAACGTCGGTTGCGTGTTGAGTTGGGGGCCTTGCTGGTACACGCAAAAGCAGTATTTTGAAGGCGGAACTTCGAAACTTTCCACTCCGGATTATTTAATGCGATACGACGTTGAGGTGAGCGGGTTCCCCTCTTCACATGCCGGACACCTTTGCCTGTTGCGGCTCAATGAGGACGATTATCCAGGGACAACGTTGATTGAAGAGTGGCCCAGTTGGACTCTGCCTGTTTTGAAATGGGGGAAGAAACAAGGAGGCGTCGTAGGGTATAGCCACTCCGGCTGGGGACTTGGACTACCTGATTACGGTCAGAACGGCCAACGTCTCGCCCCGATGAATCATCGAAACCGGCGTGCAGGGCAACAAGGACGTGCTGCCGATATTTTGCCGGACTATGCGATGCCTCCGTTCGACGGGATTGGCGCAAACGAATACATCGTGACCGCCGTCCATAACGTGTGCGACTTTATCTCCGCAGTTGATACACCGGCAATTTGGGAACTAAATATCTGGTATCACACGCTCAACTGCGGATTACGAACTCGAATCAGCGGTGAAACAGATTTCCCGTGCATCTATGGAGATCGGGTTGGATTGGGGAGGATTTATGTGCAGCTCCCGAAAGATCAACCGCTCACATTCGATAACTGGGTTCAAGGCGTTAAGGATGGACGAAGCTATTGCGGAGATGGCTTGAGTCACTTGATGGGCATGAAGGTCAACGATGTCGCGCTTGGCAGTGCCGGTTCGGGCGGGAAGACCAGTCAACTCGATTTGAAAAAACCAGGTACTGTCACTGTCACATGTAATGTGGCTGCGATGCTTGAAGAAGAACAAACTGACTTAACGCGTTCCATCAAAAACCGTCGTCTCGATCAAAAGCCCTATTGGCATGTTGAGCGTAGCCGCGTGAAAGAATCTCGAAAGGTGCCTGTCGAACTGATTGTCAATGGTCAGTCGGTTGAGACGAAACTCATTGATGCGGACGGACACATTGAGTCAGTGGAATTCAAGACCCAAATCAAAGAGTCAAGCTGGATCGCTCTTCGCATTCTGCCGTCTTGTCATACGAATCCAGTCTTCGTCGAAGTCGGTGGCAAACCAATTCGCTCTAGCCGCAAGAGTGCAGATTGGTGTGTGAAAGCTGTCGAGGTTTGCTGGAACTCGAAGAAAGGACAAATTCGAGAAGAAGACCAGGCTGCAGCGAAAACCGCTTATAATGTTGCCAGGAAGTATTACGAGCAGGCGTCGATAGAAGCGACGGTTGATTAACGCAACAGTTGGACGTGTTGCGACGCGTCCAACCGCAAATCGTTCTTCGTATTCAGTCCTTTCTCGCCTTCAACTGTTGGAAAAAAATCACGTTACCGGCGATGATCAAGCCGATCATGAGGAGATGGGCGACGAGTTGTGGTCCCATGCGGCGTTTGCCTTCCAGGTATTTTTGATCGGGATCGTCGCCGAGATATTTGTCGACAACAATCGACTCATACTCAGCGGCACCTTTGATGGCTCCCAGTAATCCACGGAGTTGCTCAGGGATGTACGGATAAAGCAAAGGAGCCTGAACGCCGGTGCAGCCAGCGACCATTTTGATTTCTTTCGGATAAGGAGTTGCTGCGTATTGAACCCATTCCTTCGTACCTGGATACGCCCCACTGATATTGACAATCAAGTCCATGTCTTGAACGTTTTCAATGCCGCGACACATTGAAATCTGATCAATGTTCGTTCCACGAGCATCGGTCGTATAAAGGCTGCGAAGGTCAGTGACAATCACTTTTATCACTCCTTCGTAACCTGATTTGTAGCCAAGATTGACGTAATCTTCTCCGTAGGCCAGTTCTGGAAAGTCTGCTTTAATGACATCGGTGATTGATTTCTCAATCATCTGCGGTCCAACCGGAAGAAGTGTGATGAAATACATCTTCACCTTCTTCTCGCAGCAATGGCGTGCAAACGCAGTCGCCATCGGTCCAAGTTCCCCTTCTGTCGAAGGATCAAAGTCCCAGGCCATCAAGACGCGGTCCCCCTCCTCGAGAGCTTCGATTTCGTCGAAGACATCCTGTGCCAACTGACTTGGGGACTCAGGAAATTGCAATCCAAACAAAATCGGTACGGCGACCGATATTGCCATCATCAGAAAGATCCAGCGACGGTCAATTTTTTGAAGCGAGTGCAGCGCCATCGTGGATTTCTATTTCAAACCGATATTAATTTACAGGGGAAACTCAACTGCATCTTGCAGTTTACAGATTTCACCGCACACTGAAAGTGTACGGCAAACCGCAGCGCGATAATCAATGAGCCATACCGAGGTGTTCGTATCCTTTTTGAGTCACGATGCGTCCGCGCGGCGTTCTTTGGATCAGTCCCGTGCGGAGTAAAAAAGGTTCGATGTCATCTTCGAGAGTATCAGATGGAACGGACATGCTGTGGGAAATCGCATTTAATCCCGCTGGTCCTCCCTGGAATATTTTGATGACTGTTTCGAGATACCGTCGGTCCTGCTTTTCAAGTCCAAGAGAATCGATCTCTAGAATTTTCATGGCGTGACGCGCTATCTCAGTCGTGATTTCCCCATTCGGATCTTTGAGTGTCGCAAAGTCTCTCGTACGGAGGAGGATGTTGTTCGCTTTTCTCGGCGTCCCCTGACTGCGTCGGGCAATTTCAATTGCGGCTTCGTCGGTGATTGTTGTTTTCAATTTTGTTGCATTTCGGCGAACGATTTCAACCAAATTTTCCGGCTCGTAGAAATCGAGATGTTCCCGATAGACGAAGCGGTCTCGCATCGGAGCGGTGAGCATTCCGGCTCGCGTTGTCGCTCCGATGATCGTGAATGGCTTGAGTTGCATATTGATCGTGCGGGCATTCAGTCCATCACCCAAAGCGATGTCGATTCTGAAATCTTCCATTGCAGGATAAAGAAATTCTTCGACTGCCGGTCGTAACCGGTGGATTTCATCGATGAACAAAACCGAACCATGCCCTGCATTCGTAAG
>JAJDEL010000302.1 GCA_029259835.1 Planctomicrobium sp.
GTGCAAGATTTACCTCGACCCGGACCCAACACTGCTGAACCAAACGAACATTTCGGCCCATGAGAAATTCGCCCAGACCCGATTCTACTCATCCGTACTCGTTGCCAAACTCGGTTCGCAATTCGGCAAACAATTTGACGCATACAAGAACCTTGAGGACGGCAGAACGAAATCGGAAGCGGGATTTCTGGAGTTCCTTCGCCAAGAAGAGCAACTGACAAACGCTGAACTCAATAAGCGGTTTCGCAGTTTTCTCTACAACACGGTCATCTCTGATCCAGACAACAAGGTCAGCCGCCTTGTGTCGAAAGGCAACCGCAGCAGTGCCGACACACCACTCACGATCGACATGCTCGAAAAGTCTCTGTTTTCAAACTTTGCGTATCGCAATCCTCTCGAAGACGACATGACCACCGAGAACTACCTACGTGAGCAAGAACTCGACAACCTTGTCAGGCTGTTCAATCTATTCGACGACGAGGCTCTTCACGCATGGGATGGATCGCGTCCTGATTCCGATAGTCAGCAGAACCGTCTGAACCGAATGTTTCGTTCAAAATCAATTATGTCTTGGGCCGAAATCCTTCACGGTGCGATCTGCGGCAAGCTCGATCTAAACGACTCTGACGACAGAAGCCGCCCGTTCTACCGTGAGTTTTCACAAGAGGATTGGACGAAGATTCGCCGAATCATCCGCCGCTTGGCGGATTGGAATCTTTGGTCCGCACCGCAGAACTCCGACATCGATCGCATCCTTGCGGACAACAAAAGTGCCGTGAAGAACTTCATGCGAGAAAAGGGGCTGACAACCGGATACTTGATGGGTGCGGCTGAATAGACCGCAACGATCGATTCGTCCGCGTTGTCAATGTATATCATAATGTCCTTTATGATATGGTTATGGCCGTCATCCAAAATTACATCTGGCAAACGATCCTCCCGCCATCATCGGCACCAACGGTCAACTCTTCTCGTTGACAAATCGGTCTCTTCCTTTTGTGGTGACTCAGGCTGGAGACAATGCCGCGAGGCGGTTTGTCGAATTCTTCACGGCAACCATTCGCAATCGCAACACACGCGAAGCGTATGCCCGTGCTGTCTGGCGATTCTTTGAATGGTGCGAACACCGTGATATTGAGTTATCTGCGATCGAGCCGATTCTTGTGGCGTGCTACATCGAGGAACTTTGTGCCGAGGTGTCGGCACCGACCGTGAAATTGCACTTAGCCGCAATTCGGATGCTGTTCGACTGGTTGGTGATAGGGCACGTTGTCGCCACGAATCCGGCGGCGGCAGTCAAGGGGCCGAAGCACGTCGTCAAGAAGGGAAAGACGCCCGTGCTGCTTCCCGATGAAGCGGCGATGCTGCTGGATTCCATTCCGACCAATACGATCAGTGGCATCCGCGACCGGGCATTGATCGGCTTGATGGTATTTTCGTTTGCCCGCATCGGCGCTGCGCTTGGCATGAACTGCGAAGACTACATGCCGAAGGGACGGCGAATGTGGTTCCGGCTTTTTGAGAAGGGATCGAAGTATCACGAGGTTCCAGCCCACCACAAAGCGGAACAGTTCATGGACGAATACGTCGCTGCGGCAGGGATCGGAGGACAGACAGGAACTCCCCTCTTCCGTTCGCTCGACCGGCATCGAGAATTGACAGAACGCCGATTGCATCGAACCGAAGCGTTACTGATGATCAAAAGGCGAGCACGGAAAGCCGGACTTCCCTACTCCCTGTGCAATCATTCGTTCCGGGCTACGGGCATTACTGCCTTTCTCTCGAACGGCGGAACGCTGGAAAATGCCCAGAGAATCGCGGCCCATGAGTCGCCAAGAACGACAAGTCTTTATGACAGGACGTCAGACGAAGTGTCGCTTGACGAAATCGAGCGGATCGTTATTTGATCGGTTCTATGGTTTCTCGGCGATGGATTGAGCCACGCGGAAACCGCGATCAAGATCGAATGTTTGCGGGCGATCCTTGCCACGGTTGGCACACGTTCCGTTAATGGCTCGAAAGCGTGTGTCCCAACTGCTGCCCCGAAAACCTCGCAACCGGCCTTCGTTTGGTCCGCTTGGATCGAGGGTTGGAGAGATTGGGTAATAATCCTTGTCGTACCAATCGTTGATCCACTCCCAGACGTTGCCGTGCATATCGTGCAGCCCGAACGCATTCGGCAGTTTCGTACCCACTGGCTGCGGGCTGGTCAAATCCTTTGATGCCAACCAGCCGTGCTTCTGTAGCTCTTGCTCGTCGTTTCCGGAATACCACGTCGCCTGTGTGCCCGCACGGCATGCGTATTCCCACTCGGCCTCAGTCGGCAACCTGTACCCGTATCCGCCGACAATGGAGACTTTGGCAGCGACGATTCTTGGCCCATCGTGTCGGACATCCCGCATCCCGTAATAGAGTTCCAAGCCTTCACGTCGGCTGAGGGCATTACAGAACGCGATAGCATCGAACCACGTCACCGATTCGACTGGCCAGTCCTTCGAGCCGCCGTCCACAAAATGACTCGGATTCTTGCCTATGATCGCTTCGTATTGCGATTGTGTGACCTCTTCGACGGCAAGCAGAAACGGCTTTGTCAGCACGATGGAATGCTCAGGCTCATCGGATTGAAAACCGCGAGCGCTGCGTGCTGTTCCCATGTGGAACTGGCCGGACGGGATCAAACGCATTGAGATGCCAACTTCGCTCTTCGCCTGCTTGTCGACGCCGAGAAAGGACGCCCACGCATTCTGCGTGGAACGAGCTTGCTGCTCAGCAAAAGGAGCCTGCAAACGTCGTGGACGCTCGATCTGACGAGTGTCTGGTGCGGTTTGCTCCGTGCCGTGTTGGCTTTCGATCGGTGGAGAGTCGGACCGAAAGAACGCTGCCCATGCCGCGCCTGCGATAACAACGAATGTCAACGCCAGCCACACGGGTACAAATCGTTGCAAGACACTGAAACGTGTCGTTGTTGACTCACGCCAGTTTCGCAATGCGTGTGCAACTTCGTTGGCCGAGGCATACCGATCGCTTGGGTTCTTCGCGAGACACTTCAGGCAAATGGAACTCAACTCTGGCGGAATGGTGCCATTCAATTCTGCCAGCGGGGTCGCATGCCGTTCCTGCACTTCACTGAGAACGCTTGAGACGGTTGTCCCCTGCACGACTCGCTGGCCAGTGAGCAACTCGTAGAGAATCGCCCCCACGGAGTAGAGATCGCTTGCTGGTCCAATTCGTTCGGCGTTGCCAGCCGCCTGCTCGGGCGAAATGTAGGCGGGCGTTCCTGCAATGTAGTGACTCGAATGCTTTGCCGAGGCGAGATCAAGGTCACGCACCATGCCGAAATCGCTCAAACGGACATTGAATTCTCGATCAACGAGAACATTGGCAGGCTTCACGTCGCGATGAAGAACACGGGCGTCATGGGCGCAAGCGAGTCCATCACACAACTGGATCGTCAGATCGACGGCCTGTTCGATTGAAAGCTCTTCGGAATCGAGAAGCTGGTCCAGCGAAACACCATCGACGTATTCCATCACGATGTACGGTTTCCCTGTCACAGAACCTGAATCGTGAACGATGACGATATTGGGATGCCGCAG
>JAJDEL010000303.1 GCA_029259835.1 Planctomicrobium sp.
AATCCTTAACTCGGCAGCGTTTTTGTATATCGACTGAACAAGCAAGTTAAATCAACACGAATGAAATCAACAGACTGCAGTACACGTCGCGATTTTTTCGCTCGCACCAGTGACGGGCTCCTTGGGGCTGCGCTGACGCAACTTTTGTGTCACGACTTCTTTGGTGGTACATCAGCTCTGGCTGCAGAAGCGGAAACAGCGGAGCAGGTATCTTCATTTAACCTTAAACCAAAACCGGTTCACCACACCGCGAAGGCAAAATCGGTCATTCAACTCTTCATGAATGGTGGTCCGAGCCAGATGGACCTGTTCGACCCGAAACCCGTTCTTAATAAAATGGATGGAAAGCCGTTTCCGGGAAACGTTGAAGACATCGGAAACCAGAGTACTGCTAACATTGGCGTGATGATGGGGGGGCAGTACAAATTCAAGCGGCATGGTGAGTCAGGCATGTGGATGTCCGACGTCTTGCCACATACGGCGAAAATGGCGGACGAAATTTGCCTGATCAATTCAATGTGGACCGACCATCCGAACCATGATAACGCACTGTACAAAATTCAAAGTGGTCGTCTTTTCATGGGCTATCCGACTCTCGGTACCTGGACGACTTACGGACTCGGCACGGAAAACCAGAATCTGCCGGCTTATGTCGTTTTGAACGATCCACTCGGTATGCCCAAAAATGGTGCTCGCAACTGGACTTCCGGATTCCTGCCTCCGATATATCAGGGAACCCGATTTCGCCCAACTGGATCACCGGTCTTAAATTTGAAACCGCAGTACAAACAGTCTAATGCGGTCACCGAAACGGCTCGTAGCCTTTTAAATCAGCTGGACGATATTCACCGCAAGCAACGCCCTCACAACACCGAACTCGACGCCCGCATCGAGTCTTACAGTCTTGCGGCTCGTATGCAGTTGTCGGCAGGAGAATCGCTGGACCTCTCTAAAGAAACTCCTGATACGCTTTCAATGTATGGCGTCGGAGAAAGAACGACAGATTCCTTCGGTCGGCGATGCCTGTTGGCGAGGCGGCTAGTTGAACGCGGCGTCCGTTTTGTTCAACTATTTCTAGAAGAACAACCCTGGGACAGCCATATCGATCTCGCTGCGAATCATCGAGGTGTTTGCGAGCGAACTGACAAACCGGTCGCCGGACTGCTTCGAGACCTCAAGCAACGGGGGCTGCTTGATTCGACTTTAGTCATCTGGGGTGGAGAATTCGGGCGGACACCGACTTCACAAAAATCGGGCGACGTCTACACCGGCCGCGATCACAACATGCAGGCATTCACATCGTGGATGGCAGGCGGCGGAGTCAAAGGCGGAACCAGTTATGGTCAGACCGACGACTTTGGTCACTCAGTTGTCGAGAACCCGGTCAGTGTTCATGACTTCCATGCGACAATTCTGCATCTGCTGGGGCTGCATCATCAAAAATTGTATTTCACTCGAAACGGTTTACACGAAAAACTGACTGGCATCGAGCCACCCAGAGTCGTGAAGGAGATACTCAGTTGAACGAACCCAATTTCAATCTCAACCGACGAGACTTACTGACTGCGGCAGTAACCGTGAGTGCGGCGACTGTTTTGAATTCAAAACCGGTCTATTCAGAGACTGCAGCTCCGCAGTTCAAAATTGTTGATACGAACGTGAGTCTTTTTCAATGGCCTTTTCGACGTCTACCGCTCGATGAAAAAGAGGCTCTCGTTAACAAACTTCGCTCACTCGGTATTACGGAAGCTTGGGCAGGAAGTTTCGAAGGAATTCTGCATCGCGACATTACTGGTGTGAATCAACGGCTTGCCGACGCGTGTGAACAACACTCGGAATTGATTCCTATCGGCTCAATCAATCCGGAACTTCCAGGTTGGGAAGATGATCTCGACGAATGCGTCAATAAACACAACATGCCTGGAATTCGACTGCACCCGAATTACCACAGTTACACGCTCGACGATTCACGTTTCACCGAATTTTTGAAACGTTCTACGGCAGCCGGAGTGTTTGTACAAGTTGCAGCGTCAATGGAAGACACACGAACACAGCACCCGAAACTCCAAGTCCCGGATGTTGACCTTTCGCCACTTCCAGAAGCAATGAAAAGCGTACCGGGCGCAACGGTTCAAATTCTCAACTACAACTCGCGACCACCATTACTTGCCAAACTGGCAGCGACCCCGGGCGTTTTCTTTGAGATCTCAAGAGTCGATGGAACGGATGGAATTGCGAAACTTCTGAAGTCTGCCTCTCCTGACCGAGTGATGGTCGGAACGCACGCTCCTTTCTTCATTCCTGAATCGGTTTTAATCCGGATTCTCGAATCGAATCTCAGCAAAGACGACTTGCGCCTTCTTCTCTCGGACAATGTTAAACAATTATTGAAAGCCTGATCCCCATGAGTTTCGCCAATGGACAACTTGGCCTCCCAACGGAACAGCAGTTGAAGGAATATCGAATCTGGGATTCTTATTTCACGCCATCGTTTTCGTATCCCGGGCAAGACGGGAGCAGCCGACTCATCGCCGATATCGAGAGGACGCTGCCCACAATCAAGTTGGGAAGAATCGAGAAACTTTGCTACTTCGCACACGTCGGCATCGGAACAACGACCAATGCGGACCTTGAAAAACTGCTCCGCACACAACCCGAAGTCGTGATGCAACCGCTCAAGCAGTGGCCTGAAATGATGTTGGGGATGATTCAACTCAATGCGAATAACGTCCGCGCTTCGCTTGACGCGTTAAACCGCTGGCTGCGCGACGGGCCAATGCTGGGCGTTTACTTCCCTGGAGGTGGGCCAGGCGCCACGACCTGCACGCACCGCAACTTTCATCCGTTGATCGAGCGCATTGCGGAACTCAATGGCGTGATCATGCAGCACACTTGGTTCAAAACAGGTGGAAAGCAAGGACCGGGGGAATCGACTCCTTCGGAGTTGGCTGAACTGGCTGCGAAATACCCGAAACAGAAATTTCTTTGCGCTCATGCAGGTGGTGAGTGGGAACGCGGCATTCGCGCGATTAGAGATTCTCCAAACGTGTTGATCGAAACTTCCGGATTCGACCCGACCGCTGGGTTCATCGAAATGGCAGTTCGGGAAATCGGAGCCGAACGCATCGTCTTTGGCAGTCACTTACCATCGCGTTCACTTGGAACGGAACTGGGAAAAGTG
>JAJDEL010000304.1 GCA_029259835.1 Planctomicrobium sp.
CCGGACACTTCAAGTGTCCGGCTAAAAACTGTACTCAAACGCTCATTAAAATCTCATGTCCAGACGTACCTTGATTCGCAATGCCGATGTTGTTCTTCCGTCGGGAACAACGCGAGTAAGTCTTCTGATCGAAGACGACAAAATCCTTGGGATTGATCCGCCAGCGACCGCCGCAGTCGATGAAACTGTCGACGCGTCCGGGCTGCACTTGCTGCCAGGGATCATTGATGATCAAGTTCATTTTCGTGATCCTGGGCTGGAACATAAAGAAGATTTGCACACTGGATCTCTGGGGTGCGCAAAAGGAGGCATTACGACATTTCTTGAAATGCCGAATACCAACCCGACGACGACAACGTTTGAAGCTTTAGAGAACAAACTTGAGAGAGCCTCACAAAGATCGGTCGTGAATTACGGTTTCTACGTAGGAGCGACCGGCGACAACGTGGATGTTCTGCAACAAGTCACTCGCACGCCGGGGATTAAAATCTTCATCGGCTCCAGTACTGGTCCTTTGCTGGTTGATGAACAAGAAGCTCTTGAACGAATCTTTGCTGAAACAACTCTCCCGATTTGTGCCCATTGCGAAGACGAAGCTACTGTCCGTGCGAACAGCGAGCGATTGAATGGCGGAACCAGCATTCATGACCATTCAAAAATTCGTGACCATGCCGCCGCACTCATTGCGACAAAACGAGCGGTTGACCTCTCGACACGTCACAAGCATCCGTTCCATGTGTTGCATGTCTCAACTGCCCAAGAAGTCGAGTTTCTGAAAGATCGACCAAGCTGGGTGACAGCCGAAGCCTGTCCGCATCACTTGTTTTTCAACATTGATGATTACGACCGGCTCGGTTCGAAAGTGCAGATGAACCCATCGATTAAGACCGCGGAAGACAACAAAAAACTTTGGGAGGGGTTACGCGAGGGCATCATCGAAGTCATCGCCACCGATCACGCTCCGCACACGCTTGAAGAAAAAGATCAACCGTATCCTAAGTCACCATCTGGCTTACCAGCGGTCGAGAATTCATTGGCACTGATGCTCGATGCAGCCCAGAGTGGTGAATGTACGCTCGAACAAATCGTTGGCTGGATGTGCTTAGCACCTGCACGCATTTGGAATATCGCCAACAAAGGAACGATCCAGGAAGGCTTCGACGCCGACCTTGTTCTCGTTGACTTAAAGAAGAAGGCAGTGATCCGAGATGAAGATCAATTGACCAAGAGCGGCTGGTCCCCATGGCATGGCGTCGAACTGACCGGTTGGCCTGTACGAACCTGGGTCATGGGACAAACGGTCTTTCAAAATGGCAAAGTCGACAGGGATATCCGCGGAAAAGAGGCTGAGTTTTGCCGAAAATGATTTCGAAAAAGAGCAAGCTGTTTTGCCGGATACTTAAAGTGTCCGGCTAAAGCTTCAAATCGTAAGTGAACAGCACGGCTCCTTCACGATCTGGAAAGTCTTCGGTTTCGACCTGCATACTTGCCGGGGTTGCAGTGAGGACAAACAGGCGGACTGTTCGTGAAGTGATTTTCAGTTTCCGAGGGTCGATTTCTTCGACCAAGTCAAAACTGTTTCCAACTAACGGCCTAACCAGCCTGATATATTGCTTCAAACCGGCCAGCTTTTTCTCTTCGTCATCTTCTTCGAACTTTGCAGCAGCCCCCCACATATTCCTGCCAAAATCATAAGGACGTTGCAGATAGTCACTAAGTCGTTTCGGTTGTTTTTTCGTGCTGAGTTCGAGGAAACTTCCTTTGACTTCCAGTTCGTAAACCATTCCCTGAATCAAAACGAGAGCGTAGAGCGGTTCTTCCTCAAAAGCATTCGTAATGTCGACCGAAATCGTTTGCACGCGGGTTTCGTCAGAGTTTTGGGAAATCACTTTGGGTAATGTGAGCTTGGTCCGAATTTTGGATCGATGGTAGAGCGTCTGCTTTGAGTCAGGCAGCATATTGATCGTCACCTCACCGCCAGTTCCAGGATGCATCGTTCCATCGATAAATTCTGCTTCCTGAGTTGTCGAATACGCAACACCACTGCCAGGGTGGGAAACCGATTGATCACCAGCGAAGATGTTTGCCAGCATTGTCCAGCCAGTCACATCAAAACTGCCATCCCCAAGAGAGCGGGCAATCGCAACCGTACGGACGCGATTTTCTGAACGACCACCGACTTGCCCTAGCAAACTAAAAATGATCGCAAAAAAGCAGACCGACGTCAGAAAAACACCATAGAACTGCGAAACATTTTTCTGCTGCGTACCGAGGAGATAACAGCCAGGATAAAGTGTTGCCAGATAAGCAAAAACGGCAAGATAAATCAGCCACCAGCGACGCTTGAATTTGGAAAGCTCACTCAGTTCCTTAAACAAATCATGGTGCTTGGACCAAATCGATTGCCAACCGCCATACCCTGAAACATATTGCTGTGACGACGACCGTCTTGCTTCTTTTCGCTTCTGTTCCGCGGCACTCCAATCGTCATTGAAAATTTCTATACGTGCTTCATTGAGAGAAAAATCAACCGCCTCACGTGGAATTTTCTTAACAATCCCGGCCCCGATTCGAAATTGCTGTTGCTCATTATTCAGAAACGACAATGCAACCGGGAAGACCGGATATTCCTGTTCGCTGTTATGCAGAATGTAGACTCGCCCTCCCAAAACGATCCAGTCATGCAAGGTTCTGGCGCGTGCTCCCTGCCAAAATGGAACATCGTTTAAGATCACTCCTCGCAGACCATCAGTCCCTGTGACTGAGGTCGGAAACCGTTCCTCTGGCATGCGTTTGAAAATTGTTGTGTCTTGAGAAACTGCATCAGTGTTAAAAATCAAAACCGTTGAGCGATCTGATTTAATCACTGGTGGAAGTTGAAAAAAATGATTCTCCCCCTGACCCCAGCGAATTTCCCAATCTTCCATTTCATCAATCACATAGGGAGTCAGCTGAACCCAGCGTGATTCGTCACCTTGCAGGGAAATATTCGCTGAAAGAGTCGCCCCAAGTTTTCGCGATCCAGAAATGACTCGATTGAGACTCAACGTCCCTTGCCAGGGAGTCGCCCCCAAATTCTTCACCTGGACCGAAAGCGGAACAAACCGATGAAGTGGAACACGTCCATCAAATCCCCAGGTCGTTTCAGAAACGACCAGTAAATCCGGGTCAGAATCCTGCGCATGAATTTCAGCGCTCTCGATGAGAAATATCGAAGCGGCGATGAGTACCAGTGGGATGTAAAACGGAAGACGCATGTGCCGAAGAACTTTCAAATAAAAAATTTCACCACGGAGCGGTTGTGTTATTTGTCAAGGGCAGGCTCCCGCCTGCCTTCCTCGAATGCAGATTCAACACACAGACAACGTTGATGGCAGGGAGGACCCTGTCCTACGTAAGATTTTTCTCCGTGTCTCGGTGGTGAATGTAATTTCTTTATTTTCAAAACTCCTCAATCAAGTTTCCATCATGTCGATTGCCGAGGTTCAAAAGGACTTGTTGGTCCATGAGATTCGAAAGGAATCGAACTGAACCATCAACGAAACAAAAATTGACGCCACCAGTGTGATCACTCAAAAAACCTCCGACATAAAGTAGCGGATCAATTTTTTCTGCGTCGTCTTCTTCCTCTTCAACTTCTTCGTCTGGAAACCCGTAGTAATTTTCTCCGGATGATTTTTTGTACAACGCCACATCTGCTAATGAATTCAAACCGGACATATTTCGCAAAGTCGCTTTTGTCCCGAAAGCCCAATTTCCAATTGAGAAAACTTCGCCAATCATCACTGTCGCACTTCGACCATCTGTGATATCTCGAAACCGCACGCTGCTGTTCAGGTACAAAACTCCATTGTTATCAACATCAATCGCCGTTTCCGTATCGTTGTAGCAACCAGCGTAGGAATTTCCTCCTCTTGGTGAAGAGGAGCATCGAAAAACTGGACTTGTGCGGAAGATAACATCGCTGTTGGCTTCATCGTGAATCGACTTTTTGAAGTCGAGTTTTTTGTAAGCAAGCTGCTCGTCGAGATAAGGCAGGATTTGTGTTGTCCAACTGAACTGATACCCTTTCCCATCGTGCTTGATCGGACCGGTCGGGTTTATCGACCCTGGCGGTAACATCTGGTGAGTATGGTGATAGCTGTGCAACGCCAGACCGATTTGCATCATGTTGTTTTTGCATTGTGTTCGCCTGGCAGCCTCGCGTGCCTGCTGCACTGCAGGCAGCAAGAGCGCAATTAAAATCGCGATAATGGCAATCACGACCAGCAATTCAATCGCCGTGAAGCCTGGTCTCGCTCGTTGATTTTTCATAACAAATCTCGTCTGTTTGTAGAACGTAATGCTGTTGAGTCGCTGGCGCTAGCCACGGGCTTCGGTGAGTGACGTTTCATGTCATCCTGCCCGACGCTAGCGCGTTTGGCTCAGGTTATGATACGACCCCTACTCGGTGTTTCGTTTATTAGTGTTTCGTTGAATTTCTGTTTCAAGAGTCACTTGGGCACGAGTGGCAATATTGCTCGGGTAGCGAGCGACTATTTTGACTTGTTGCCGATCTTGTTTGGCTTCGCTGACCTGAATCGTCGCTGTTCCTTGTTCTTCATTGGCGGTCACGGTCCAGGTCTCGCCGGTGTACTTGGGGTCGCTGGTCAATTGCTGAG
>JAJDEL010000305.1 GCA_029259835.1 Planctomicrobium sp.
CCATCACGTTTCCGGGGATTAATCCGCATTTCGAAAGAGGCTCAGAAAGTGTTTCTCCGGAAGAGATATTTTCAGCTGCGTCACGAATCGCATGACCCAGTACGACATTGCCTGACGATTCACTGCTGATCTCTAATGCCTTGAGCATCGGAACTCCATTCCGCAAAAGTGTTCCGAGTATTCTGCAAAAGCGAGAGACTGCGCCGTTCAAAAAAATGCTGCCGAACATCGGCAATTTTGTTTTCCTGGCATCGATCCACTCTCGCCCATAAGGTGACGATGCCCAGCGACGAAGACCGTACACCGCTCCGCCTGCTGCTACCAATACCAATATTCCAAACTTCCCCAAAAACTCACTCATCCAAAGCAGCACGATCGTGGCAACAGGGAGCGTTCCTTGTCTTTCAAGCTGAGCAAACAAGTCGGCAAACTTCGGTACAAAGAAAATGATCAACACCAGCGTGACAGCGGAACCTGCCACCGCCAGGAACGCCGGGTATGCCATTGCTCCTCGGATTTTTGCTCTCAACTCATCTTGTCGTTCCAGGAATTCTGCTGTTTGTTGAAGCGACTCTTCCAGAAATGCTCCTTCGGTCCCGGCTCGGATGATACTGATTGTTAATTCGTTAAAGATGTTTTGGTGAGCAGCCATCGCTTCAAAGAGTTGTGCTCCTTCTGAAATCCGATTGCGGATATCTGAAAGGACGCTCTTCATTCGATCACTCGGTGTCTGCTGAATCAGAATTTCCAGTCCTTTGAGAAGTGGCACTCCATTCGTCAGCAGATCGGCAAGTTGTGTTAATGTTGCGGCGAGTAATTCTGTGCTGACACCACTCCCGAAACTGAACGAGATTCCTTTTTTCTTTGCCGGTTTGACAGCCAGGGGAGAGAGTGAGCGCTCGATCAAAATCGCCATCACATCATCTGATGTGTCTGCCGTGATCAGTCCGGTCACGTCCTGACCGGTCATCGAACGAGCTGTATAAGTAAATTCCTGCATGGTACTACAGTGCCGCAATCAGAGAGGCATCTCATTCCCGGTTTTGTCGGCCTTAGTCACTCGCAGAACTTCATCGATGCTGGTGACTCCTTTTGCAACTTTCAACCAGCCATCTTCTCGTAGAGACCTCATTCCACTTGCGAGCGCTGCTTTACGCAGGGCGATGGTGCTTGTCTTCTCACTTGCCATTTGACGAATTTCGTCGTTCGTTTCGAGGAGCTCGTAAATCCCGAGCCGACCGGAATAGCCTGTTCCCCGACAGTTTCTGCAACCCTTCGGCCGATAAATCGGCTTTCCATCAGTGAGGGCATAAAGCGACAAATCGGCAGGAATTTCCTGGTAAGTTGGATCGTAGGCTTCTTTGCATTCTTTGCAGAGCGTCCGGACGAGTCGTTGAGCGAGGACACCTTCCAGTGTGCTCGAAACGAGGAACGGTTCGACGCCCATATCGACAAGCCGCATGAACGAACCAGCGGCATCATTCGTATGCAGCGTGCTGAAGACCATGTGTCCGGTCAGCGATGCCTGGACGGCGTTTTCTGCTGTTTCATAATCTCGAATTTCACCGACAAGGACAACATCTGGATCGTGACGCAACACTGACCGTAACGATGCGGCGAAGGTCATGCCGACTTTGTGATTCACCTGAATCTGATTGATTCCTTCGAGCTGGTATTCAATAGGATCTTCAGTGGTGATGATTTTATTTCGTTCGCTTTTGATTTCTGCGAGTGCACTGTACAGCGTTGTTGTTTTTCCAGAACCTGTCGGGCCGGTCACGAGGACAATTCCATGAGGCAGGCGGATCAGATGTTGGAATCTTTCATTGATATCCTCTTCCATACCAATGCCTGAAAGGGAAAATGACATCGCATCCTTATCCAGAACACGCATCACGACACCTTCGCCATGCAACATCGGGATAATCGAAACGCGAATATCAATCTCGCGTCCTGAAGCACGCAACTTAATTCTGCCATCCTGCGGAACTCTTTTTTCCGCGATGTTTAAATGTGCCATGATTTTCAGGCGGGAGATAATCGCTGCCTGAAACCGATTCAGCTCCTGTGGAACTGGTTGAGTTTGCAATACACCGTCGATCCGATACCGAATTTTCAGGCCGCTTGCCTGAATCTCCATGTGAATATCACTCGCACGGACATTGACCGCTTCGGCAAGAATGTCGTTAACGAGCTTCACAACCGATGCCTGCTGTGCCATCGCCGCGGCTTCAGATTCATCGAAATCGAGGTCGTCGAGAATTTCAATGCCATCGGCAGCTTCATCGGCCTGTGCGATTAAACCGTCAAGAGTTTCCGCTCCGACACCGAGGTGCGATTTGACTAAGGTCGCCACTTCGTGAGGGAGAGCGAGGACCATCTTTACAAACAAGCCGGTCGCGTCGGCAACGGCATCGGCAGCCTGCACGTCAAAAGGGTTTCCGGTCACCAACTCAATTTCTGCATCGGTACGGCTGAGAGGAAAAAGGAAATGGCGGTGCACGAGCCGCAGAGGGAAGTCTTTCAGTGCAGAGGCTTCCACCTCAATCTTGGAGAGATCAACCACTGGCATCCCCAAAGATGCTCCCAACGATTGAAGTGCCTGTAGCTCGTTCTCAAACTGACATTCGCGCGCCAGGAGACCTAGTTGTTCCCCGTTGAGGAACAACTCTCTGGCTCGCCGTAACTCAGTTTGAGACAGTCGGCGCAGCCCCGGATCAGAATATTGGAGGCGTAAAGCGGCACTCATAAGCAATTTTCTCCAGCCTGACCGGAGGCGGGGTGGGAGGGAAATATCGGCCAAATTTTTGGGAGGAACGTCAGGGAGGATTGTGAGTTCAATAGTCGTGATCCGTTACGAGAAACTCATCTTCGGAAATCTATGCCAGGAAGGAAACGGTGTCAATGTAATATTTACGATGCGTCCGTAACATCTTGACAAGAATGAACTTGCAAATTCAGGCAAATCTTGAAAACATTCGGAATGTACGAACTCAGATGTTCAATCAAGAATATTGTTGAGAATTTGCATCACTTGTCTGGAGTTTGTTTTCCTTAATGGTAGCAAGGTCACGCCCTTGGATCGGGTTGTTTGTGCGGCTTCGTCGAGCGAGACGACGAGGGTTTCAAGTTCTTCGAGCAAGCTTTGCGGGGCCTTTACAACGAGGGAATTTGTTTCGTCTTGCACTTCGACAGTCAACAATGGGGACGAAGCAGCCGCATTGATCTGTCTGAGAACAGTCGCGACTTCCGGCGGGACTCCTTTCGGAATTGTGGCCCTTTGGCGAGAGCCTCCGGCGACCATCTCCGCCTTGTAGATGCCCTGGACGAGTCGCTCGACTCGCTTGGCGTCGGCGTACTGCAAAGGAATGACCTTCGTTTGGTAAGCTCGTTTGGTATCTGGAATTTGTTCGATATCGAGCACTTCGACCAACTGTTCGATTCGTTCCCGGTCACTCCGCCCTGCGTAGACGATGAGGACGTTGAGACGTTCGTCAGGAACCAGGACGACTCTTCCAAATGAGAGCGCACCGCTCGATGTATCAAAAATTTGTTTGAGCGTCGTCGAAACTTCAGTCGCACCGGCATTCTTTAACTGATAGATGCTGAAATCCCGATTCCGGATTCCGCCTGCACGAGAAAACATGGCCCGCAGGAGTGACTCCATCTGATCCAGAGCTTCGGTGTCTTCCGATGTAATCGTCAATCGGTCTTGACCAGGCATAATGACAACCGGTGAGAGAGGCTGCTTGCTGTTCTCTTCTTTTTTTCCATCTTTATTCTCTGCGGCCTGTGCAACGGCGACTTCCTGTTGAAGTGGTGGTTTTTGTGGTGGGATGGAGAATTGTCCCGGCGAATCTTTTTGAGCTTCCCCCGGATTGAGAATTCGAATGGGGTTCTTTCGCAGTTTCGGCCAGAGGTCTTCGACTCGCTGAATCGCTCCTTCAATATCGCCACTGACTCGAATGACTCTCATCGTCCGGCTGGAATTCCCTTCTCCGAACGCAGCCAAATTCACTTCTCCCATTTTCACTAACAGGGAGCGAATCTCCTGAATCTGAGCCGGCGAAGCGCGAACGATCAATTGCTGAGCGTCGTCGTTCGACTGAATCATCGGGAGGCGATCACTGCTGAGAGTCCCATCATCAAAGATTCCGTCGATTGCAAGTTCAGCCGTGAATGGATCAAGAAACGAGAGTTGAAACACTTCCAGTTCGCGGGGTTGTTTTTTCATCAACCGTTCCACGGTCTCACGCACTTTCGCATGTCCTGGTTGGGTTGTTGTGACCACTAGATGTCTGGTCCCTTGCTCATACACGACTTTCGCAGCGGCATCTTCGATTCGCAGAATCCCTTGGATGACATCCACAAACGTTTCACCATCTGCTCTGTCGAACTCGTACAGTTCCAATGTTCGACCTTCGTCGGTCATATTCTTAGGATCGAGTTCTGCCAGCAGCGCCTGAATCGTTTTGTGTTGATCAGGTCGTGCAATCGCTACCAGTGTTTGGTTAACGGAATCAAGCGAAAGGCGAACTTCATCTGAGCGGATAAACAAATCAGAGAGAACTTTCAAAACTGTCTCCCCGTCTGCTGCGACGAGGTGATAAGTCTGAGCAGCAGGAGCATTTTCACCTTGGAATGTGCCAGTCATCTGACGTACTACGTTTTCAATTATTTTATGTTGCTCGGGAGTTGCCGTAGCGACAAGTACCTCTCTGCCATTATCAGTCACAAGAGTCGCATCAGGAAACAAAGCTTGCAAAGCTTCCTGAGCTTCGTCTGCTTCTCCACGGAGAAGCCGATACGTTTTTGTCTCGATCCCTTTTCCTGAAACATGCGAAGTC
>JAJDEL010000306.1 GCA_029259835.1 Planctomicrobium sp.
GTGAGCGGGTCATTTTGGCTTTGGACCGGCCTTCGGGCGCTGGCAATCGCTGCGATCACTTGTTTCGTTATTTTAACTCTGAAATTATAGGAAAAAAGGGGAGTGGCCTTACATATAACTCTTAATCTTTTCTGGATTAAGTCAACGTGCGATAGCGGACTATTTTGGAGTAAAATCATTCCGGACGGTCTCCGTTCACCATTGCAATGTCAAAAAAGCTTTACAGGAAGATCGCAAGTTGAAGCGCCTTGTTCATTCAATCGAGTCAACCTATATGCAATGAGCGACTTGACCCCTTTACCCCTTTACCGAAAAAAGGCGACTCCTGAAAGCAGAGGGCGCAATAAAGTATTATTTATGGTTGTTCTATCGATTTATAGTTTCACTTTTCAAATAAGCAAAAAGGGACAAAGGATTATTGACATGATCGAAAAACCGCTAGGTGATCAGCACGGCCTTCAGTCCCGGGAAAGACACGGTTGCTTCAAATATTAGGAGCTTTAAATGCCAAAAATAAATTTTTTCTATAAAAGCGCAATTTTTTCCATCTTCTTCTTGCTTTTTTTCAATGGTTCGGGAAAACCGGTGATCATACCGGATCATGTTAGAACAGTCGTCGTTTATTACCTGTCAACCAAAGTTCTTTTGGAGGTTCCCGTAACAAAAGCCAATATTTTTCAGGTAAGCGATCACGCTATAGTGATAGAGAATAGGATACAGCGAGAAAATCTTGTCAAGCTTATGAGGGAAGCTGTAGTAAGTATGGACGATGATCATGGTTACGAGGGGAAAACAACCATGCGTATCGAATATTTTGATTACTCTGGCTATGTATATAGTAATTTTATCAGCGCTAAAAAAAGTTACTCGGCTTATGGAACCGAAGGACGTCTGAAAGATGAGCACTACAAGCAATTGGTGGAAATCGTCGAATCATTAAAAAATATTAGTGATTTGAAGTTCCAAAATAGAAAAGTAACCGAACCAAAAGCTGAATTGCCTCCTTGCGATTTAACTGTGGAACAATTGGGTGATTTTATGAAGTATCATTGTGGTAAATAAAGGGGTCACCCATTAGCAGGCTCCGCGTCAATGGACGAACGTTTAAAGGGATCAAGACCTTTCTTAACAACAAATGGAGAATCACCCTGCTTTGCGTCCCTCTTCGAGAAGAGGGAATATTGTATTTTCCAAAATCAAAAACCCAAGGCGAGTTTCTTCTTTCCACTACGTTTTAATCTTAACAACATGCTGTGGTTTTTCGTCGCCCCTCGGGCGAGGTTACTGGCTTAAGGCCAACGAGATGCATTCTGCAATGCGCGCAGGAATAATTTCGGTTCGAATAAGCGTCTGCCCTCTGCCCCACCGCAAGGTGGTGCCCCACCGCAAGGTGGAAAATTTTTGACAATCCCGGTGGCATATGATAAAAATCGGCCTTCCATTTCATGACCCAAATTCTCTGAAAAGAAGCCTATGAAAATCCACGAATATCAAGGTAAATCACTGCTCGCCAAATACGGCGTTCCCGTACCCAACGGCGTTCTCATTGACAACGCCAAGGACGCGGCCAAGGCAGCGCAGAAAGTTGGCACCAAAATAGTCGTCGTTAAAGCCCAGATTCATGCGGGCGGACGCGGCAAAGGCGGTGGCGTTAAACTCGCCAAAAGCCCCAAGGAAGCCGAACAGCACGCTAAAAAAATCCTCGGCATGACGCTGGTGACGCACCAGACCGGTCCCGAAGGACGGCTCGTCAATAAGGTATGGATTGAAGAAGGCACGGACATCGCCCGCGAGCTCTATTTCAGTATGTTGCTAGACCGGGAGACCAGCCGCGTCATGATCATGGCGTCCCAGGCGGGCGGCATGGAAATTGAGGAAGTCGCCGAAAATACCCCTGAACAAATTATCATCGAGCAGGTTGACCCGATCATTGGGGTTCATCCTTACCTGGCTCGAAAAATCGCCTTCGCACTGGGCCTTTCCGGTGGTGCCCTCAAGGCAGCGGTTCCATTTTTCATCAACCTCTACAAGTGTTTCATTGAAGAGGATCTGGCGATGCTGGAAATTAACCCGCTGGTGGTTACCGGTGACGATCGTCTGATTGCGCTCGATGCGAAAGTTGAAGTGGAAGACAACGCCATGTTCCGGCATCCTGCAACCAAGGAATTCCGCGATCTCGGCGAAGAGGATGCCAACGAAATTGAAGCATCCAAGCATCACCTTAATTACATCCAGCTTGATGGCAACATCGGCTGTATGGTCAATGGTGCGGGTCTTGCCATGGCGACGATGGACATCATCAAGCACAGTGGCGGGGAACCAGCCAACTTCCTCGATGTCGGCGGCGGAGCTGATGAGGAAATGATTGAGAACGCTTTCCGTATTCTCAACGACGATCCGCGTGTCAAAGTTATTTTTATCAACATACTTGGTGGTATTTTGCGGTGCGACATCCTGGCTAACGGGGTGGTTGCAGCAGCCAAAAAACTGAAAGTCAATATTCCCATTGTGGTGCGGATGGAA
>JAJDEL010000307.1 GCA_029259835.1 Planctomicrobium sp.
AATCTGCTGCTCACGCGGCATGTTTTTGTCTTCGGTTTCGATCAATTGCAGGTAGTCGATAATGACAATGTCCAGCGCTGCCCGCCGCTTCAGTCGCCGGGCAATGGCTGCGATTTGAGACATCGTTCTTCCGGATTGATCGTCGATAAAAATGCTTTGCTCTCGCATTATCGTCGATGCTTCCATGAGCATGCTCTGTTCGAACTCGTCGAGTTCTCCCTGACGCAGTTTATGCCCACTCACTTTGGCCTCGATGCAAAGCAACCGCTCCGCGAGTTCGAGCTTGGACTGTTCCAGACTGAACAGCAACACTCCTTTGTTCAGCTTGGCGATGGACGTCGCGAAATTACAAACCAGTGCTGTCTTCCCCATACTCGGACGAGCCGCAAGTACGATCAGTTCAGATGGTTGGAATCCACTGGTGTAATCATCCAGACCAGTGAAGCCGGTGTGCAGCCCACTGACACTTCCATCCTGATCCATTCGTTCGAAAATTCGCTGAAACGTCAGGTCAAGAATTGCAGCAATTTCTATTTTGTCGATATTCTCTTGCTGCTCGACAATTCCAAAAATTCGTTTTTCGGCTTTCGCGAGAATTTCCTCGACGTCCTCGCCACCGTGATAAGCTTCTCGCAGGGAGTCAGTACAAGCGTCGATCAGGCTTCTTTGCAACCACGCATCGCGAACAATCTTCGCATAGTATTCCGCATGAGCTGCATGTGGAACTGTCCCCATTATTTCATTTAGATAAACCGCGCCCCCGATGTCTTCGAACTCACCTCTTTTCTCAAGTTCATGGCTGAGAGTGACCGCATCTAACGCGCGAACACCTTTTTCGTACATATCATGAATGCACTGAAAGATCAGGCGGTGGGCGTTTGTGTAAAAACAGTGTGCCTGAATGTGCTGGATGACTTCGTCAAAAGCTTCACTCGAAAACAGCAGGCTTCCGAGGACACTTTTTTCCGCATCAAGATTCTGAGGGGGAATTTTTCCAAGAAGGTCCGGCGTTGAAGATCCAGAACCATTTGCGTTGGACATTGTTTCCCTCCTGGTCGCATTATATGCAACGGTCTGCCAGTTACTTCTCGTTCACTGCCTCTTTACAATCACTGCATGCCAGTGAAGTAAAGCACGCCGCAAGCATCCCCTCAACATGCAGACATCTCGCCCATTTGAGCGAGATGTCTAAGCAGTTTTACAGTAATCTCAGGTCAGCTTTTATTTAATCGACGCTGCCGGAACGACCCAGACTTTGACTTCGGTCTTCACACTTTGATCGAGTTCAATCGGAATGGTGTACATTCCCAGAGCTTTGATCGGACCTTCCATTTTGACGTTGGTTGGATTCACTGGATAGCCAGCGGTCACCATGGCTTTGCTGACATCAACAGCAACGATCGAACCGTAGAGTTGGCCTTCTTCGGTTGCGTTTGCTTCGAGCGTCACGCTGTAGTTTTTGATCTTCTCGCCAAGGGCCTTGAGATCTTTACGACGAGCAACGACAGCTTCGTCTTGACGTTTGCGATGACTTTCAACCATCTTTTTGTTGGCTTCAGTTGCAATCGTCGCAAGCCCCATTGGAACAAGATAGTTCCGTGCATAGCCGGGCTTCACACGCACGATCGCGCCTTGCTCACCCAGGGAAGGAACTGTTTCGGCGAGCAGCAACTCGATTCCACCTTTTCGATCTTTAGATCGAATGCGTTGTCCGCGTTTACGTTGAACGACCATGTTTTCACTCCTGAATCAGCCGACTGGCTGCCACACTTTCTCTGAATATCTGATAAATTTGAACGAAGCTGTTTGCTTAAAATGGAACATCACTGTCGGAGACACCCGCCGAACCGGAATCGTAGAATGAATCTACGGCGTCATTCCCTGATTGCTGAGGTGCCGATTGCTGTTGACCTGAATTTGAAGGACCACGAGACGGTGCACCGCCACCTCCTCCACGACCACCGAGCATTGTCATGCTTTCTCCGACAACACGCAGCTTTGAACGTTTTTTTCCGGTTTCGCGGTCATCCCATGTATCGAGTTGCAGGCGGCCTTCAATTAAGACGGAACTCCCTTTGGAAAGGTATTCCCCGGCGACTTCCGCCTGACGTGCCCAGAGAGTGACATCAACGAAGGTTGTCTCTTCCCGTTTCTGGTTTTGCTGCTTGTCAAACCAAGTGCGATTGACCGCAAGACCAAGTTCAGTCACAGCAGTCCCGCTGGTGACGTACTTGACTTCAGGATCTCGGGTTAAGTTTCCGACGAGAATCACTTTGTTAAAGCTAGCCATGACTCTTCCTCAATGACTTAGAACAAATTCAGGACACAGCACAAAAGCAAATTAACTGTCTTCACCGTCTTCTGTCACGGCGGCGACAACTTCCACTTCTTCTTCTTTGGCAGGAGCCTGTTCTTCCGATGGTGTCTCGCTTTCATCTCTGTTTGAGAACTGCTGTGTGAGCAGTTCAAATAGCTTTTCTTCGTGTTCGATAATAATTTGTCTGATCACAGCATCATTGAGCTTGCAAATACGGTTGAACGAATCAACCTGAGACCCATCCATCTTAAAGTAGGTCAGAAAATGCAAGCCTTTGCGGTGTCCATCAATCTCATAAGCAAGTTTGCCTTCTTGCCATGGTGATTTCACGACAATCTCTGCCTCGCAACGCTCCAGAATCTCCTCAACCGTTTTCTCGGTGCCTTGAGGATCCTGTGCGAAGCGACCGCTATCCAGCAGGAACATACATTCGTAAAGTCGCTCAGCCAATGTCTTCCCCTTGAGTTCTTTTCGTCTGGGGGCTGCAACAAAAATGCAACCGTAGTGAAAGTGTTATTTTAAGGTGTTGTGTTAAGAATTATGATTCCTGGTCGCCATCCGTCTCTACTCGATTGAAGAGATTCATGGCTTGTTCGACGCCTTCCTCAACCCAACTTTCCACTGCCGATGCGGCACGTGAAACACACTCTTCCATCTTCATCCGCTCCGCTTTGCTGAACTTATGCAAAACGTAGTTTGCTGCATCCATCCCACCGGGAGGTCGACCGACTCCGATACGCAAACGAGCGAAATCGGAAGTTCCAAGTTGGTCAATTGTATTTTGAAGTCCTTTTTGACCCCCTGCAGATCCGGAAGATCGGAGCCGCAAACGACCTGTTGGCAAATTCATGTCATCATGTACGAGTAACAAATCAGTCAGCGGAATCTTATAAAAATTCACGATTGACCGCACACTACGACCACTGAGATTCATGAAAGT
>JAJDEL010000308.1 GCA_029259835.1 Planctomicrobium sp.
TGCAGACCTGCAAGCTGAACCGAAACATCGAAACGCTTGCCGTCTCGCTGAAACGACAGCGGAACATGCCAGCCTTTGGGGTAGATTCCCAGAATGTTTTTGAACTGATTCACACTTCGGACTGGTCGATTTGCGAACGAGATCAACTCATCTCCTTGCCGCAGACCGCGCCGGTAGGCAGCGGAGGAATCGAGGATATTCGCCACAACGACGCCACCGTCTGAAGCACTGGTCACGGTCGCTCCCAGCGTGGCATGGTCAACCACGCGACCACTTTTCAGGTGATCGAGAAAGTGCATCACTTGATTGATCGAGATCGCATACCCGGCACCTACGTTGACTCGCCCACGTTTTTCAACTGCGATCCGTCCATTGATTCCAATCAGTTTGCCGTTTTCACTGAAGAGTGGACCGCCGGAGTTGCCGGGGTTGATGGATGTATCGACCTGAATGCAATCAGTGTATTCGAGAAATGAGCCTGCCGGATATTGATATCGGTGCGTTCCACTCACCATGCCGAAGGTGACAGTCGGTTGAAAGTCGTCTGCCAGCAGAAACGGATTCCCCATGGCGAACGACCAATCCCCCATGCGAACCGTGTCGCTGTCGCCAATTTCTGCATGAGGAAAATCGTCTCGACCCAATAATTTGATCAAAGCGACATCCCCTGTCGGATCGATACCAACGAGGACCGCATCGTAAATGCGACCATCATTCAGGCCGCATTTCATAAAGCCCTTCATCCCTTGGACAACATGGAAATTTGTTGCAGCGAACCCATTGGAATCGATCAAGACTCCCGAACCGCCTCCCTGACCACCAGGTGCAAAAATCGCCACAACGCTACTTGCAACGCGCTGCACAGTTTCAATGCGATGATGCTCTGCCTGAACAACGGCTTCCGGAACGACGATTTGAGCCTGTGCGTTGGAGATGAATAAATTCGGCAGCGCGAGTAGCACCAGACTGCACATCCATGTTTGTTGTTTATTCATTACTGAATCACCTGAGCGTCGCCGAGTGCAAAGTGTTCGAGAATTCCTTTCCCGACTCCCAGTGATTCGACCCGAACGATCAATTCTCGAACATTGCTCATGTCGAGCTTGACCTTCTCTGGTGAATCGCTCCAGAGAAATTCCCGTGAGTACAATTCTTCACCATCTCCGAGGACCACCAATTTCACTTTCGGATTGATGCGTGGCATGTTGCCGATGTGCGTTTGGTCGAAACCGGCGAGTGTACGAAATTCTGAGAACTGCCGGTTCAATCGAAACCGAACGACCGCACCAGAATGCAGCCACAAGCCGCGCTGGTATTGTTCTCCATCAATCGTCAACCGCCGCCGCCCGCCTGTTCCTGCCGGAAAGTTGCGAGCAGTAAACCAAACCACCGGGAAGTCTGGGTCTGGCGATGTTGATGCCGATTCATCGAATGGAAGATCCGCGAGGAAGCGAATGCGACCGCCTCCGAAGTCGATTTCGCGAATTTTCGATAGATCAATCGACGCTTCAATCCCGCTTGCCATAGAAACTTTCAGAGTGTTTTCTTCCAGCGTGAGTGACTTTGCCTTCAGGGTATCCCCGCCTGTTGTGCGCAAAAGCCCTAGCCCTGGTTGCCCTTTTTCAGATCGGTTTGTGAAGACGACTGCAAAGACGCGTTCGAGCGGAGCGGTTAAGTCCCGACCGCGGACGCTGATTGTCACCCCTTTTTCGCCGACATCGCTCACCGAACCGGCGACATAGTCGAGGACATCGCCTTTGCGAAAGACCAGTAAGTCATCGCGAGCGCCGCGGGATTCCAAATCGCTCCAACTCTCAGTGACTTTTTCGTCGAGAGCGCCCCAACGGATATTGCGAATCTCGCTCACAGCGACCGTTTGCCCTCCGAGCAGTGGTGTCTGAATAATGGCGTTCTTTTCGTTGAAAATGATCGACTCGAAGCCGAGTGAAGACTGATCGCCGAGGGTCACAAATTGAGTCGCCAATTTGGAGTTCGAGTCGGCTTCGGTCAAGTGCAACAGCATCAATTGATCGACTGCAATCGATTGCTCTTCAACATCTCCCTGAACAACGACATGCTCAGAATTCAGTGAGACCAACTCCCCCTTAAGGGACTCGCCATCAAGAGTCGTCACTGTGACAGGCGTTCCTGACAGCGAAGCAACAAGCAGCAACTGTATTGCAGCGTTCAATTCAATCCCTTTCGCGACTCAAATCATTCCTAAGACCTATGAGATATCATAGGAAACAAGAGTACAAAAGTCGCGAGAAAGCACGCAATTGTCAGACACTTTTTTAGCAGTACACACTAAGAGTACGGCTAAACTCGATTATTTCGGTGCTGGGCGATCGGCGAGCTTCTTGAGATATTCTTCGACCGCCTGACGGTAATGGGCTGGGAATTGTCGGTCGAGCATGTTTTTTGCCGCTTCTCGTGCCTTGGGAGGTAAGTCGCCCCAGTTGTCTTTATGACCAATCTCTTTTTTGTCGGTGAGACCTTCACCTTTGATGCCGCCAAGGTAAGAGTCTTTGGCGCCTTGTT
>JAJDEL010000309.1 GCA_029259835.1 Planctomicrobium sp.
ATCTGTAATGCCAACCTCCAGGATTTGAAATCACAACAACTGACAGCAGAACAAGGGACAACCAGACAAAAACGATACTTCGAGTCCTCAGCCGGTTTACTACGTTCGCAGCAGTAGAGATCGGAGAATGGTCTTTCTGACAATGTAGCTTTCCCTGGACACTAGCCCCTAGACACTCAACTCTCAAATGATTTTTGTTCTCGATAATTACGATTCATTCACGTACAACCTTGTGCAGCGGCTCGGAGAGATTGACTCTTCGCTCGACATTCAGGTCTTCCGCAACGATCAAACGTCTTGCGGCGAGATCGAAGAGTTGAATCCGCAGCGAATCATTATTTCTCCCGGTCCATGTACTCCGACTGAGGCAGGGCTTTCGTGTGAAATTATCAAGCATTTCGGACCAAAGCTTCCGCTCCTCGGAGTTTGCCTCGGTCATCAATGCATTTCTGAATCCTTCGGGGCAAAAGTCGTTCGTGCCGACCGCTTGATGCACGGCAAAACGTCTGAGATTTACCACGACGGAGAAGGCATCTTCACTGGGATCCCTTCCCCTTCAACATTGACTCGGTATCACAGTCTGGTTGTGCCTGAAGAAACGCTTCCTGACGAATTAATTGCCTGTGCCTGGACCCGTGACGATGATCACGCTCCAGAACTCATGGGAGTCCGTCATCGTGAGTACCCGATCCACGGAGTTCAATTCCATCCGGAAAGTTTCCTTTCTCCAGCTGGCACGGAGATGCTGAGAAATTTTTTGAAGTTGTGAACATCGTTGATGGTTGATCGTTGAAAAACGTTGAAGATATCAATTCTTTTCTCTATCCCCTCATTCTCCATTCTCACTCACAATGCCAACTCGACTTGACGAAATCCCGGAACTTGCCGATCTTGAATCTGGTCGCTCCCTGATTCGCGTTCCAGCGGAGCAGAATGTTCCGTTCACAGCTCGAGTTCGTTCGCTTGTGGATACCGCAGAGTTTCAACGGCTCAATGACATCAGCCAGTTAGGGCTTGTTTCTAAAATTTACCCTGGCGCCCGCCACACTCGTTTCGAACACGCGCTCGGCGTGTATCACAACGCGCTGCGGTATCTTCGCCAACTTTCTAAGGATCAGCGTTTTCAACAGATCGTCGACTCGCGCTCAGCAGAGTTACTGATCGTGGCATCGCTGCTGCACGATCTCGGTCACTGGCCGTTTTGCCATCCGATTGAAGACCTTGGCATCGATGGCTTGATCCCACATGAAGCCCACGCTGCAATATACTTAGCCGATGGAACTGAAATCTCGCAAGTCCTGAAAAGTGAGTGGAATATTGACTCTGCGGATGTTCTCGATGTTCTTGTTCCCAAGACCGATTCACCCAAGATGAGACTGCTTCGGTCGATTCTTTCTGGTCCGATTGATGTCGACAAAATGGATTACCTCGACCGCGACAGTCTGCACTGTGGCGTTCCATACGGTCGCAATTTTGATCGACAACGTTTGATTCAATCACTCATTCTCAACGAATGCGGTGATGGTCTCGCAATTACAGCGAAAGGGAAAACAGCCGCCGAATTGATGGTCTTCGCCCGGTATGTCATGTTCAGCGAAGTCTACTGGCACCACGCGGTCCGTTCCGCGACGAGCATGTTCGCCAGAGCGTTTTACGAACTTCACACGCAAATCGATCTACCAGCAATGTTCGGTTCCACCGATGCAGAAATGATCTCTGCCCTGCGAGACACTGCACATGGAGCGGAAACCGGAAACCTGCTTGAATCACTCTTCGGTTCCAAACGCCGACTTTACAAACGCGCCATCGAGTTTAGTCACAACCAGGAGTCGCAGGTTTACTCACTGATTGCCGGTCGCTCTTACGATCAGGTTGCAGAAATCTCGAAGAGACTCATTGAGTCAATCAACACTCAATCTGGCATCACGCTCGCGCCTCTAGACCTCATCATCGACGCCCCACCTCCGCACCGTGAAGTCGAATTCGACATCGACGTCTACTTCCCCAAAGACGAAAACTACCGCCCGTTGCGAGAGGTCTCCCCCGTCATCGACGCCCTCGCAACCACCCAATTCGACGACTGGGTCAAACGAGTCAGAGTCTTCATCGCCCCCCAATGGCGAGAAGCATTGGCTGCGGTTGACTTGGAATCACTCCTCGTCTCCGCGGCAAGCGCGTAGAGCCGGTTCCGCGGACCAAAGGACGTACCCATTCGCTTCGTCTCACTGAATCAGTGTTTTCGTGTGCAGGGATTCTCAAAAATTGATAATGCGATTCCGTTCAGGCCGTGAGACTGAATCAAGTAACGCATCCATTTCTTTAGATTTCTTCGCCAGTTCCTCTTCTGCCACGTGAAGGAAAAGTTGTTCGATGGGGACGTCATTGCGGCGCGGGAACACCCAGTCGATATCCGCATCCGGACCTTCCTGTCGAAGTTACGCTTGAGCAACGAACTTGATGATTGTCACTCGCGAGGTACGGGATTTGAGAGTATCGAGAAACTTCAGTGCTGCCTGGCGTCCACCTTTAACGACCAAAGCATCAATAAGTTCTCTGAGTTGAAACTCATTCTTTGCGACAACGCTCT
>JAJDEL010000310.1 GCA_029259835.1 Planctomicrobium sp.
ATGTTACACCGTCTCCTTCCCCATTGCATCTGCTGAAAAATGGGAACCGGCACAAACCGAAAGAAGAAATCGTGCCGGCATCACTGACTCTCTTCCCGGATCGTTTCGTTACGTTTGATACACCACCCGAAGAAGCCAAAACTACACGACGAAGATCGCAACTCGCACGATGGATTGCCGCTAAAGATAACCCGTTGACTGCACGCGTGATCGTCAACCGGATTTGGCAAGGATACTTTGGCAGCGGAATTGTTCGTTCGGCTAACAACTTCGGTTTCACTGGAGATCAACCATCGCACCCGGAACTTCTTGACTGGCTCGCATCTGAACTTGTTGATCACGACTGGAGTTTGAAACATATTCATCGGCTAATTTTGACTTCAAAGACATATCGTCAATCCGCAATCCACCCAGAGTACGCCGCTTATGCCGAACAGGATTTTGTCAATCGTTTTCTCTGGCGATTCAATCGTCGCCGTTTGGATGCCGAATCACTTCGAGACGCGATGTTGACCAGTTCCGGTGAACTCGATCTCCGGCAAGGTGGACCGAGTTTCAAACCAACGATTCAAGCAGAAGCCCTCGAAGGGCTGTCGAAAAAAGGGGCTGCGTGGACAGCTTCTCCCGAAGCAGAGCAGCGTCGCCGCAGTCTATATATCTATAGCCAGCGAAGCCTGCTGGTCCCAATGATGACGACGTTCGACCTTTGTGACAGCACGATTCCGAATGCAAAACGTGACTCGACAACTGTCGCACCACAGGCGTTGACGCTACTCAACAATGCTTTTATTCATGATCGTTCCAAGCATTTGGCAGCCAATGCTGTGGAACAGTCGAACTCAATTTCAGATCGCATCCAGCAAATCTGGGTTTCTATTCTCGGTCGCCGCGCGACGGAAGCTGAATTCAATAGCGGGTTGGCTCACGTTCGACGGCAACAAAGCCGCTTCGAGAAATCAATCCTTGAATCTGAAATTGACGCGAAGGAAAACTCAATTGTAGATGCAAAGAAACTTGAATCGGCACTCGTTCTTAATCTTGATGCGAACTATGGAGTTCAAACCAATGATCAAGGGCAGTTGATTCGCTGGAAAGATCAAAGCTCCCAACAGCACGGGGCTGAGCAGGCAGTCGAGGCGTCTCGTCCCCAACTCATGGCAGATGTCATCAACTCACACGCTGCAATTAAGTTCGACGGAAACCGCCGCTTCCTTCAAATCAAAGGCCAGCTATTGAACGATGCGGCTTGCACGATATTTGTAGTCGCCACTGATGAGGGGCGGCCAGGACACCGCGAGCTGATTTCAAACTGGAGCCGCAAGCACACAAACATCGGAACGTCTCTCTTCCTCGGGATGACCGGAGAAGACAAAATTCGCTGGAGCGATGCGATCTCCAATGTGGGACAAATTATAAACCGCAACCAACCATTCATTCTCACAGCCTCGAACGGTGCGGCTGGAGCCGCGGTGTTCCAGAATCAAAACCAACTCGTTTCCATGGACACCCAACTTCCATCGCGTCGAGTCGATACTCCATGGGTCATTGGTCAACAGGGAGATATCGATGGAGAATACTGGCACGGACTGATCGCGAAAGTTCTGGTCTACGACCGAGAGCTGACGCCCAATGAACGATTACTCGTCTGGCAGCAACTGTCGGAAACCTATTCTATCCGTTTTACGACACCGAAAAACACCGACGAAAAACCAGATACTGAAACGCTAGCTCTGGCGTCATTATGTATTGTTCTCTTCAACTCAAATGAGTTTATGTATGTCGACTAACATGGCCAATCAATCTCAAGTTCAGTCAGCTTCTCAACTCTATCCATGCGGGAAGACTCGTCGGGAATTCACCTGGGAAATGGGTGGAGGTTTCGCCGGTTTAGCCCTGACGTCTTTGCTGAGTAACAATTCATTCTTCACCAATACCGCTCAAGCGGCTCAGCAAGATCAACTGCGGCAGCATGTTGCCAAAGCAAAATCGTGTATTTTTTTAATGATGAACGGGGCGCCAAGCCAAGTCGATACCTTCGACTACAAATCAGAGCTCGAAAAGTACGCCGGCAAGTCCCTCCCGGAAGATAAAGAATTCATCAATTCAGGCGGACGCAAAAAAGGGTTCCTCACACCGGCGTGGCGACCATTCCGTCCAGGCGGTGAGAGCGGGCTGCTCGTTTCCGATTATTTTCCGAACGTTCGTAAACATGCCGACAAGTTGGCGGTCATTAACTCTTGCCAGACCGATAGCCACGCCCATGGATCGGCACTCGTCGCCATGAACACTGGGAAGACTTTAATCGGCAGGCCATCTCTCGGTTCATGGTGTGTGTATGGACTTGGAACCGAAAACGAAAGCCTGCCGGGTTATGTCGTTATCCTCGACAAACGTGGCGGTCCCATCAGCGGACAGCCGAACTGGTCGAGCGGGTTCATGCCTGCGAATTATCAAGGGACTTTGTTTCGTCCCGTCGGTGATCCGATTCTTGATCTGCGCGGTCCAAAACACATTTCAAGAGAAGCCCAAAGAGATCAGATTGACCTGCTGCAACAACTCAATCAACAACACCTCTCCAAACGCCCGGGTGGAGATGAACTCGCGTCGCGAATCTCCAGTTACGAACTCGCTTTTCGAATGCAGGCCGAAGCGCCGGAAACCGTTGATCTTTCACAAGAAACAAACGACACATTGAAAATGTACGGCGTTGGTCAGCAACCGACTGACGAATTCGGGCGGAATTGTCTTGTTGCGCGGCGTCTGGTCGAACGAGGTGTACGCTTCGTGCAGTTGTACTCCGGCGGCGGTCACCTCGAAGAGACATGGGACGCACACGAAAGTATCGAAAAGAACCACGGTCGGCACGGCATGGAAGTCGACCAACCGATTGCCGCTCTACTCACCGATCTCGAAGAACGAGGCTTACTCGATGAAACACTCGTAGTCTGGGGAGGTGAATTTGGACGCATGCCATTCAGCGAAGGCAAAGACGCCCCTGGCCGCAATCACAACCCGTACGGCTTCACCATGTGGATGGCAGGTGGCGGGGTCAAAGGAGGAATGAGGTATGGCAAGACTGACGAATTTGGTTTCGAAGCAGTCGAAAACCCGGTTCATCTGCACGATCTACACGCAACAATCTTGCACCTGATGGGTCTTGACCACGAACAACTCAACTACTTCCACCAAGGCCGAAAAGAAACTTTGACCGACGTCGGCGGTCATGTTGTTCATGACATTATCGCATGAGACTGTGACAGAGGATAAATTTCACACGAGCTTGTTTTGATGTTTCGATGACCAGCGGATCCTTGATAGCAGTAGGTTGCCACGGGCGTTTTTGCGGGGCATCCATTCGCCGACGCTGACCCAGGATTCCTCTGAACTTGCATTCGTGACATTGAAATTTCCCATCAGTGCGACATCGTCTGGTGCGTTGACTCCATCTCCGACCAGCGAATGAACGACTCGTTCAGTATCGCGAATCAGGCGGCGGCGCTGAGTGTCAACCTGCGCGATCCAAAGCGGGGAACGCCAGCGCAAGACGTTCGTGTTTGAGGAATCTTTCCGAGTGTACACGAGGAACAGTCCATCGGAATGAGTCAACCAGTGCTGCTGAGTCGTCGACATGGAAATAGCACTGCCATCGTCCCAGGTCCAGGCTGTTTGCGGTGTGTAGTTCACGCCGTCTGCACTCGTTGCAACATAACCATTTTCGTCTTCTGCTCGGATTGTCATCCAAAATTGCCCATCGTGCTGACAGACTGATGGTTCCAGTAACCCACGTTTCACTTTCAATTCGAGCGAGTTTCCCACTTCGGCGATGCGAAGCTGCTCGCCATCGTATTCACAGCGCACCCCAGCAACCATGCGATTCGCTGCCGTGGGACCGAATGTAAAGGACATGATGATATCGCCGTTGGGCTGAACAATTCGCTGACCGCAATTGTTCGTGTAGATAAACGCTCCGCGCGGATCATTCCACTTCAGGATTTTGCGAGGCGACCAAGTCCCATCGCTCTGACGAATCGCATAGACCGGATAGCGTGCGAGTTGATCTCCTCTGGCGAATCGTGGTCCACGATAAAAAACGACATGCCCCATCGCGAGAACTGTATTCGATTGAGGATGATACTGTGGAACAACGTCACAAACTCCAGCCTGTAAACCTTCCTGGTCCTTCACTGGAACGCGACCAAGTGCATCAATCGGTTGCGGATCAGACCAGGTGACACCGAAGTCATTCGAGGAACTCCACTGGACTGGACCAAAGTAATCCGAGCCACCAATCGACTGAACCGTCATCAACGCCAGCGGCGATTTCGCCCCGCTGGGAACCATGCAAATTCGTGGATGAAACCACGTCGTGCCGCCGCCGTCGCGGTTTCTCCAAATCGTTTGCTGAGTAATGGACTCAATAAACGACTCTTTATCCGCTCCCCACGATGGACGCGAAAAAACAGATGCTGCCGAGACAGCAGATGAAGCCAAAAATATTCGTCGTTGCATGTTGGATTCTCAGTTGTTTTCAGGGTTGTCAGTGCCGCCGATGGACATCAGGTGTGAAAACGTTCGCAGGTACATTTGCCCATTTGCGACGGCAGGCGTGGCTCGTGTTGCTTCACCCAGGTCAACGCGGGCGAGTTCTTTGTATGTTCGTCCTGATTGAATGACAACGCAAATCCCGTCCGCGTCGACGCAGTAAATCTTTCCATTCACACAGATCGGTGAACTGAAATAGTTCCCGCCAATCCGCTTCTGCCATACTTTGTCTCCCGTCGCAATCTTGTAGCAAGTGCAAATCCCTTTGTCTGCCCAGGCGTAAAGCAGACCTTCGTAGGCCAGCAGCGTCGGAATATGCGGCACGGAACTATTGTCGACACGGAAGACTTCTTCCGCGGTTTCCGATTGTGGTTTGAGGACAACCAGATGCTTCGGGTTGCTTACGAACGCACAGTTTGCCATGACCAAATCATCGTAAACAATCGGCGAAGCGACAGCGCGTTGACCTTTATTGACGTCGAAACTTTCGATCTCCCAGGCCATTTTCCCGGTCTGAGCATTGATGGCTGTGATTCCAATTGGCCAGGCAACAAAGATGAGTAGGTCAGGATTCGACTCAGACGCATAGACACACGGAGTTGAGAAGTTCAATCGTCCGCCTGGACGTGGAAACTCCCAAGCCATCTCACCTGTCTTGCGATTCAAAGCGATCAACGAACTTTTCTTTGCTGTATCGTTTGCGATGACTAACAGGTCGCCATGAATGATTGGCGACGTTCCGAATCCATGCCCACCCATCACTTGACCAAGGTTTCTCGCTTCCCAGGCAATCTCCCCAGCGTGCGTCAGCGAGATGATGACCAACTCCTCCGGCGTTCCCCAGGAGATGTAAACACGCTCCTCATCAACGCACGGAGTCGACGTCGCAAAGCTGTTGAACTTGTGCGCCTTATGGCTTGTCGATTCAAATTCCTTCGACCAATGCAGCTCTCCGGTTTCCGTTGACCGACACTGCACCAGCCGCGTTTCCCCCTTATCTATCGCACAATTGACAAACAACTTCTCTCCCCAAACGACCGGCGACCCATGCCCGACTCCAGGCAGTTTGACCTTCCAGTTGTAGTCCTCATCCGTCCATGACACCGGCACCGTCGTCGCCGCACTTACCCCTGCCCCATTCGTCCCACGAAACCGAGGCCAGTTTTCTGCTTGAACGTTTGTTGCCAGAGTTGTGAGAAGGAGCAGAACACAATGTCCAGCTCGAACTTTAAGTTCAGAAATTTGTAGCGTCATCAATTGCTGCCTACGGGATATGGTCATTCGGCGAATCAGGATTGCTTAGCTTCGCGAAATTCGCAGCTGGCATCAATGAGAGCGGACTTTTCAAATCACCAAACTTTTGGGTTTCCCGGTCCAATGAACTGATCGGGGAATTCGTGGGTTAAGCTCAAGAACTCCTCTTCCAACATTGAAGATGGAACCTCTTCGTTAAAGAAGATGTGGTTTTCATGCGAGTGTAGTAGCACTTTCCTAGCGTTACTGTATGAAATCTCGACGTCGTTCATCCAGATTTTCCGACAACGTTTCGGAGTGCAAATGTAATCAACCAATTTCGAATTACAGCGGCAATCCCACAGCCTTACTGTCATATTCGGGGAATTCATGAATGGCAAAAGCGCCAATGCCGACTCTGAACTTCCTGCACCATCAAACCAAACTGACCGGAGATTGAGATCGACCTGTTCAATATTTTCAAAGTGAACAGGTAAGCGACACTCCCTTATATCGATCGACTTCAAATTCGGAAGCTGAAGCACAGACTCAATTGTCGATTGATCTACTTCCATCTGAGTGAAAGAAACATTCGAGGCCACCATTGATTCAATGAAAAATCCGGGAGGAACATCGCATTCAAGTAAAGAGATCGACCACAGTCTTTGAAGAGATTTGGATCCACAAAGATGTTCGAGACCATCGACGTTCGACAAAATGACAAAACCTACCAGATAATTTGCAGATTCAATCAGTTTCACGCGGCGTTTGTTGATCATACAATCCTGGAGACAGAAAGACGTCACTATCTCTCGGGTCGCAAATCTGTCAATGAAAGGGACATACCCAGCCCAGGTTGGTAAGCACTGAACTTGTTCGATTCCAACAACATAGCCAAAAAAATTTATAGAATCTAAATTATAACGTTCATTATTTAATTTAACCCAGTGAACCAACTGCGATTCCAGGTGAATGCGACGAGCGACGAATGAAGAGACGACCAGCGCACTCACGCAAATGGTGACGAACATAATAATCAGCAGGCGGAGTAAGACACGCCGCTGTCTCAGCTCGCTCTTGCCAACCAATTCATTGCTATCTGACATTGTTCTCTCGACCCAAAATTGTCTGACTGAGTAGATTGCATATTTCTGAATTCAGTGTCTTACAGAGGAACGTTTTTGCAGATTTCTGGATCAAATTATTTCTTGTGTCGCTGATTTTGATAGACATGAATTGTCGAGACATCCAACTCGTGCTGAGCCGATACGCTTCGGTTAATAGAACCAGCGAAGAGATTTCTGTATTCTACGTAGCGAATGTGAACTATAGCGCTGCTTTGTTCAATTCTCGCGTAGTTTCGTTTAGTTCGCCAATTGCAAGAGGAAATCCCCATGACTACACCCAGCAATTCCAATCGCCGCGACTTTCTTAAAGAAAGCGCTTCCGTTGCCGCCGTCGCGTCCTTTGCGTCTGTTGTTCCGTCTACTGCACTTGGACTCCAGGAGAGTGTTGCTCCGAGTGAAAAGATCAACCTGGGCGTGATCGGAATTGGGCCGCGTTGTACTTATGATCTTACCGCGATGCTGAAATTCAAGGACATTCAGTGTGTTGCGATTGCCGATGTGCAGTCCCGCCGCCGCGACGCCGGCAAGGCTCTTGTTGATAGTCACTACGGCAACAAAGATTTGGTGTTGTACCAGGATTTTCGTGAACTGCTGGATCGTAAAGATATTGATGCGGTTCTCATCGCAACCGGTGACCGTTGGCACGCGGACGCTTCCATGCTTGCTGCCAAGGCTGGCAAAGACGTCTACAGTGAAAAACCGTGCGGGATCACGATTGCGAAGTGTCAGGAACTCGCTGACACGATACACGCCGAAAAGCGTGTCTTTCAGGCAGGGACTCAGCGTCGATCTGTTCCGAATTTTCAGAAGGCGGTTGAACTGGCACATACCGGAAAGCTGGGCAAGCTGCACACGATGCACGCTTCAATTTATTTGCCTGTGCTTGACAACACCTGGCTGCCTGGTCAACCAACTCCGCCGAAGCAGCAGTGCGACTGGAATATGTGGCTGGGACCGGCGGCGTGGCGACCGTTCAATCAGAAGTACGTTGATGGTCGCTGGCGCGGGCAATGGGATTTCGATTCCGGAGCGAAGCTACTCGATTGGGGAGCACACACCGTCGACCTGTGCCAATGGGCGAATCAAGCCGACGAGACAATGCCGATCGAATACGAACCGACCGACCAGAACATCATTTGCACATACGCAAATGGCGTGAAGTTGATCATTGACTTCCTGCCAGAACCGTTCGGAAATCGCGACCCGCATTACATCACCCGACTCGGCACCTGCCCGGTCCGTTTCATTGGAGATGAAGGCTGGGTCGAAACTGGCGACAGCGGCGAGATTGTCGCCGAACCGAAATCGCTGCAAAAAGATCTCGGCGACCAAACGAAACGCGTGCGCGGCCTGGATGTTGGCGCGCACTCGCGGGACTTCTTCGACTGCATTCGCTCACGCGGTAAAACTGCTGCGAACCAAGACGTGATGCGAAAATCCCACATCGCCTGCCACGCCGCCGCTATCGCCTGGATCTTGCAACGCAAAGTGAAAATTGATCCCGTGAAAGAAGAATTCATTAACGATGCCGAAGCCAACATGCTGCGTTCGAGACCGTCACGGGAATGGGCGGTGTGAGTTCACCTGATTTCAGCATTCTCGTGTTGCAGTCCATGAATTACTGAGGGGAACTAAAATGTCTCGCCCGCTTAAATTTTGTTGGAGAACTGGCTTTTCCATACTTCTTCTGGTTGTAATGAATCCGATTACTCAGGCGGATGGTGCTGATGACAAAGTCCGTGCAGAAATCAAAGCGGCCTGTGATGAAATCGTTGCGGTGAAGTTGAACCGGGAGAAATACCAGTCAGGGAATGACCCGAAAGCAGCGGAGACCTTCGCTTGGCTTTACCTAGCGTATGGCACGCATGAGTTGTTCAATAAGGCAATGGAGCATCATTCCGATCATTGCGAGTTGTTCATCAACACATACCTTGACGAAGCACTTTCTCGCCCGGGCCCTGAGGGCTTTCGTCTCATCCTGGCGGCAGAAGGCGTGTTGTTTTCGATTGAACCTACAAAAAGAATTATGGCACGTGGAGAAACTTGGCTCAAATGTTCGCGTGCCTCTGCAAAATATCAGGTCCATTTGCTGGCGAATGACCGAAAAAAAGGAGCCGCTTTGTATCAGTTTGTTGTTTGGAGAAAACAGTATTTCAGGACTGACCGCATGTATTCAAGGATCGAGAAAGCGGTTGAAAAAGTTCGCAATAAAGAAGACTTCTTTTGGAATGGGAGAAATTTTGCATTGCTCGCGATGGCCACAGGTAGGGAAGATCTAGTTCATGGCTTAGAGGAGGAAAACATGAGTTCGAGATGCTCTCTATGGGCGAGGTGGATTGGACTGCAATTCACGATTCTAAGGCCAAGTTCAGTGGGTTCGTTCTGGTACGTCGCTCCTCAAGTCGATGTCGGTGATCCATGGTCTAAAAATTTTGAACTCGAAGAAATGCTCCTCCCGGCCACGCCTCTTCCGAACTGGTCTGGAGAAGTGCTAGAACTTACTGGGCATGAAATGCCTAACCATAGTTAGAGATTATTTTGAGTTAGCGGGCCGATCCAATTCGTAGGGCATGCTCCTGCATGCCTTCCTAGTCATTACACTGGTAGGAAGGCCCCTGTCCTACATGAGACGTTGATTTAATTTTTGTTTTCACGAAGATTTCGGAGTTTCTGATGCGTGTGTCAATGCTTACGTTTATTGCTTGTTTGGTCGCGTTGCCGGCGCTTGCTCTGGAGCCGATTCCGGACAAGTTGGTTGTTTTGACTTTTGATGATTCTGTGAAATCGCACTTTAGTGTGGTGCGGCCGATTTTGAAGAAATACAAGTTCGGCGCGACGTTCTTCATTACGGAAGGGTTCGATTTCAAGACGAACAAAAAGCATTACATGACCTGGGAGGAGATCGCGCAACTCCACCGTGATGGCTTCGAGATTGGGAACCATACGCGGGACCATATGTCTCTGGATCAGAACAATCCGGAAAAGTTGAAACAGCAACTGCTTCAACTCACTGAGCAAATCGAGGCGATCAACGAGCGTTGCAAAGAGCATGGCATTCCTCGAACGACCACGTTTGCGTACCCCGGCAACGGCATTGACGCTGCCGCGTTTCCGATATTGAAGAAACTGGGGATTCAGTTCGCCCGACGCGGCGGCGCCCCGGAGTATCCGTACGAAGAAGGGAGAGGGTTTGCGTACGAGCCTGGTTTGGATCATCCGCTG
>JAJDEL010000032.1 GCA_029259835.1 Planctomicrobium sp.
TTTCAGTGGAATGTTGATAGTGAGCTCGACCAGATGGAACAGGGGATCATGAAAATGCTGGAGAGCCGCACGCGTGCAAATGTCCCCGATTAAGAAATTTTTGCAAAAAGGCAGACTGTGGAAGTGTCCGTTGAGCAACAACTTCGTGCGAGCTGTGATCAGACCTTCAAGGGATATCGCGATTTAATAGCTGCGCACCGTGTCAAAGTTCGATCGGTCCAGGTCGGAACCGTATTGAGCGTGGAAGAAGGAATCGCACAGGTCAATGGACTGGCTCGCGTACACGCAGAAGAGCTGTTGGAATTTCCTCATGGAATTCGTGGACTGGCTTTCAATCTGGATGAAGACAGGGTCGGAGTTGTTCTGTTAGATCATTACGAGAAACTGCGCGCAGGAGACGAGGTTCGTCGGACAGAACGTGTCCTGGATGTCCCGGTTGGCGAAGAGTTACTCGGTCGAGTTGTCGACGCACTCGGACGCCCGGTTGATCACCTGGGGCCGCTCGAAGCGGCAGTCCGTTACCCCTGTGAACGCAGTAGCCCCAGGATTATGGACCGTGCAGCGGTCTCAGTTCCCTTGCAAACCGGGATGAAGATTATCGATGCACTGGTGCCGATTGGTCGCGGACAACGTGAGCTGATCCTTGGAGACCGTCAGACGGGGAAAACATCGGTTGCTGTCAACACCATGTTGAATCAGACCGATGTCGTCTGTGTCTATTGTGCCATTGGTCAACAGACTTCCGCAGTCGCGAATGTGATCGAGCGGTTGCGGGACCATCAACGATTGCAGCAATGCGTTGTTGTCGTCGCCAGTGGCAGCGATCCTCCTGGTGCCCAGTATGTCGCTCCTTACGCAGCAACATCGATTGCCGAGTACTTCATGTCCGAAGGACGCGATGTCCTCATCGTTTACGATGACTTGACGTCCCATGCCCGCGCGTATCGGCAGCTCTCTTTACTGTTGCGCAGACCGCCCGGACGAGAAGCGTTTCCCGGCGACATTTTCTACATTCACTCACGGTTACTGGAACGGTCGACCCACTTGCTCGAAGAGCTAGGCGGAGGGACATTAACGGCACTCCCGATCGTTGAGACCGAAGCGCAGAATCTGTCTGCCTACATTCCTACCAATCTGATTTCGATTACCGATGGTCAAATATTATTGTCTCCTAATCAGTTCCAAAAGGGCATTTTGCCGGCGGTCGATGTCGGTCGCTCGGTCTCACGAGTCGGTGGCAAAACACAGCTTCCGATTTATCGCGCGGTCGCGGGGGATCTCAAACTGGCGTATGCACAGTTCGAGGAACTTGAAGCCTTTTCGCGATTCAGTAGTCGGCTTGATAAAGAGACACAGCAGCGTCTTGACCGGGGACGTCTTGTCCGGGAGGTACTCAAGCAATCTGAAGACGATTCCCTGGACGTTGCTGAACAGGTCGCCGTTTTGATGGCTGTCACTGGCGGAGCATGGGACGCGGTTCCCCTGAACTTGGTGCAAGATGTTGAATTAGCACTGAGAAAGCGAATTGAAGCGGAGCCTGCACTGCGTCAGCGCATGTCGCAAGGCGGACGACTCTCCTCTGACGATCAAGAGATGCTCCTTGGACTTGCTGAGAATGTCGCAACCGAGGTGAGACGTGCAAACTGATGAATCTTTGAAACGAACGATCGAAACAGTCGAGGATCTCTCGAACGTTGTGAAAACGATGAAAGTGCTCGCGGCGGTCAATATTCGACAGTATGAGTCGGCTGCCAATCAACTGTCTCACGGGATGGATCTCATACACATCGCGACAGAAATGTTGTGCTGGAATGACGTTTCACTTGCTGAGAATATCTCAGGGACAGGTCCAATGCGGAGTGGACTGATCGCGTTTGGTTCGGATCAGGGAATGTGCGGTGGATTCAACGAGTCAATCGCCAGGGATGTCGAATCATACTTTCATGACGAAAGTCTGACAGTCGAAAACTCTGTTGCAGACATCCCCATCGTGGTCGTTGGACGTCGACTTGCGGATCGTCTGGAAAGTTTACAGTACTCAGTAATTCGGCCTGTTGACCTGCCCGTGAGTGTGACGGGAATCACTCCCATGCTCGAGGAATTATTGCTAACAATCGACCAATGGCAGAAACAACAGCGTTTGGACTCGGTGATGGTGTGTCATCACCATCGGATCAGCCAGACGAGGTATGTCCCGCATCGCCAAACGCTGCTGCCTGTTCTCCCCATGGACCTCGTCACCGAAACGAAAAAGAGATGGTCGGCACGGACTCTTCCTTTCGTGACCATGCCGACGCAGTCGCTTTGGTCATCAATCGCCAGAGAGTATGTGTTTCTCACATTATATCGAGCGTGTACGGAGTCGCTGGCGAGCGAGAATGCTGCCAGAATCACTGCCATGCAATCGGCGGAAAAACACATTCGAAGTCGCTTACAAGATTTACTTCACGACTATCAGCGATTGCGTCAACAATCGATTACCGAAGAGCTACTGGATGTCATCAACGGTTATGAAGCATTGAAGACAAAACTGTAGACTGGCAGTGAGACTGCGGCAGTGACTCTCGACTTCAGCTGCATCCCTTTAAGCGTCGGACATTTATGCCGTTATTCCAGATTCTGTATTTTCTTCTGGCTTAATGCAATCATTGCGAACAGCAGTCCGGGAGCCCCAATAATTATGAACCACGGACCTTTCGGGATTTGTCCATCCACAAGAACGTTCCACGCATAGAATCCGACCAGACTCAAAACTGTGATCCAACCACCCCACGATTCGTTCCACCAGACAACGATCAGACCTAGGGACACCCCAATCGGGAAGAGCAGCAGTCCCATCCACTCACTCACGGTCGGCCATTGGCTAGCTTGTTGGGCATTGCCAACGATGAATGCACACAGCAGCGATAAACTCGCAATCGACCAGATCCTGGCGATCCAACATCGAACGCTCTTTGACTGTTTGTCACTCATGGTGAGACACGATTTGTAAATTCTAAATTCGTTAATGGCGACCGCTTGAGGTAGATCACATTCGCCCCTTTAGCATCCCATGCCAGTACAGAAACGGTAAACCGTATTTCGTCAGCCACCACATGGCCCGACGCTCGCGGGACTGGTCAAACCAGAAAGTTTCATCAGGGTTCATGTCGTAATCGAACTCCGCCATGATCAGTGATCCATATCCTGTCACAACTGGACATGACGTGTACCCGTTGTATTTGGCGTTGAGTGGTCGTTCTCGCATGAATGCTTTCAGGTTCTTGACAAGAACGGGCGCTTGCTTACGAACGGCTGCACCGGTTTTGGACGTCGGCAAGCTGCTACAATCCCCAAGCGAAAAGACATTAGGGTAACGAGTGTGCTGAAGTGTGTGTTTGTCGACTTCCACCCATCCATCAGAGTTTGCCAAGTCGCTGTTGGCGATGAACTTCGGGGCAGACATGGGCGGTGTGAGGTGCAACATATCATACTTGATCGTCTGCAGTTCTTGTGTTTCGACATGCTCTAGCACAGCTTCCCGTGTTTCCTGGCGGATCTCGACTAGATGATGCTTGAACAGCGTTTCGATCCCTTTGCGGGACACGATCTGTTCGAGCGCGTGTTGATACACAGGGACTGCGAAGATCTTCTCCGCCGGTGTCGCGAAGATGATACGGCATTTCTTCCGGACTCCTTCGCGATGAAAATAGTCTTCGGCCAGATAACAGATTTTTTGTGGTGCCCCTCCACATTTGATCGCTCCTTTCGGCGATGTGAAGATGGCTGTTCCGCCTTGGAAGTTCTTAATCGCCTCCCAAGTGGAATCAACCGTGTCGATTGAGTAGTTGCTGCACACGCCACCTCGTCCAATGGACTCTTTCAAACCAGGAACGGCGTCCCAGTTCATCTGAATTCCAGCAGCCACGACCAGATAGTCGTACTCAATGAGGCGACCATCCGAGGTTTGCAATTGGTTGTGTTCGGGATGGAATTCGACCACCGCATTGCGAATCCATGTCGCGCGCCGCGGGATTACTGACGCTTCGTCGCGGACCGTCGCTGCCTTTCTAAACGTCCCCGCACCAACCAATGTCCAGGCGGGTTGATAGTAGTGCTTCTCAGACGGTTCAATGATTGCCACGTCGAATTTGTTGAAGAAGCCGCGAGTCAGTTTGGCGGCGACCGTGATCCCTGCGGTCCCACCTCCGACGATCACCACCTGATAATGGCAGACTCCCTCGGGAGTACAGTGGTGGTTGCGGGCTGCGGGAGAGTTCCCGTCTGTCGGCTGCATCGCTGAATCAGAGATCGTTGTGGACATAATCGGCCTCACTGAATGAGAAATGGATGGAGCGGATCGCTTGTAATTGGTCCGCATGATCCGCGTTGAGTTCAGGGACTTCACGTCCTAAAACAAGGAGTCCCATCCCCAGTAAAAATCCAGCAAACACTCGACGCAGCACAACTTGGTTCATCCGATCACTCAATTGCTTGCCGATCAACGTCTCCACAACACCCACGGCAATGAAGAGTCCGACTGTGAACCAGTCGACTGACCGGTGCAACTTGGCGAGGACAACAGCTACAACGCCCGATCCTTCATCCGCGATGATGTACGAGGCGTCTGCAAGGAATCCGAGGTAACACTTCTTCAAAAACATTGGTCAGCTCCGCCATGACGGGTGTGTTGAGTTGTGATGACTCTTTGCAATAGGCGTGCCAGTGCAGTTCGAATATTCGATTCATCCTCCTCGCTCAACCGACACCGAATGAACCTGTGTGAGTGCGCGGTCTCGCTTCGATGCGTGCGGACTCGCACGGTTTCCATGTGTAAGTTCTTGTCCAAAGGCTGGGAAATCCTGTGACCTGCTTCCACGAAACTGAGACGTTCTCGTTCCGACAACTGTGGACGTTTGGGAGAGAACAAGGCGCTCTTCCAAGTTCCGAATCTTCGTTTTCAACAGATCGTTGGCACGTGTGTACAGGTAATTTCTGGTCGCGATACCGATGTCTTCACAAACGAGATTGGCGTATTCAAGAATGTGCACGATCTTGGTTGACCGTCCGCCCTCGTGTCCCGCGAACGTCGTGGTTCCGCAGGATTGGTGGACAATGAGTCTCCGAATGTCATAGTAGATGGCGGAAGCAAGATTCATGAAGTGGCGATCTCGTTGCCACGGGGTCACGTACCTGCGGAATCCACGTGATTGATCGCGTTGACTTCGTATCGCTCTTCAACCAACCTAGCTAGATCTGAATGAAATTCGGTGTTGGATGTTGCCGAATAGTCTCTTAATTCGAGCTTGCGGACGTGGCTGGACAGTTGTAGGTCACCGAACAGATGCCCAATCCAGCGAGAAAAATCATGACTTCTGAGGTGTCCTTGAATAACATGCCAGGGAATCTCTGCGATGCAATCGATCAATTCACACAAGGTTGCGGATGTTCGACCTATCGGATTGCCATTCTCTGAGAAGACGAAAACTTTATCGAGCGCCACGGGCCTGTCCAGATATTTCGTGCAATGTCGAATGTGCTGCGTGAGTCGGGGAGCAACACGAAACCGTCGTATCTTTCCACTCACTTCTATCGTTGGTGGTAGAAGAGCGGCTTCGTCGACGTTGAGATTGGCCAAGGGTTCATACCACTGGCTGGGGTCAATGGCATCTCCATTTAACCGTGCGATGGCATCCACTTCCCCTTTCTCTGCCAATCGCGTGACGACGACGATATCGATGGAATTGCACACGGCAGTTTCGAGTTCAGAGGGACGCCATGTGACCAGCGTATAAGCTCCTAGATCCAGGTCCAATAACTTGACACCGTCCGCACCGTTCAAGAAATAGTGACTCTCGTCCAGCAGAATTCGATGAGGATATCCTCGCTGTCGACGGAATTGAGCAACCAGCGGTAGATGAAGTTGAATATAATCTGCCTTCTCCTGATGAGTGAGGTGCGACAGGTCCAGGACGACACTCAAACCTTGATGAAGGAACAGAAGTAGGTCTTCGGATCGAGGCAGCATTCGACCACCCCCAAGTACCACCGTGTTCGGCAGCGAAGCCAAGCTCCTGTAGTCGCCTTCAGGATCGAAAACATAAACGGTGTAGCCTTGAAAGATCATTTGTTCTACCAGCAATCCAGCCAGCCAGGACTTGCCACTCCGCGTGTCACCCGTAATCAAAACATTGCGACCTCGGATGACCATCTCCAGTGGCGGTTCGCCTTCGACCGCTTCCAGTACAACTTTGTGGTGTCCGTTGTTCTCCAAGGGCAGACGAATCTGTTGGGAGACCTGATCAATAAAGACCCCGACCGCCTCCGGTCCAGTGCCGGCAATGACTTCGTCAGCGCATTGTTTGAGCCTGCTCGATCCCCATTCCACAGCCACAGAATACTCACAACAGCGGAGTAGCTCGTGATCATTTTCTGCATCGCCAATACCGAGCGCATTGTGTCGTGACACGCCCAATGCTCCGAGAAGTGCCTGAAGCCCGGAAGATTTACTGATCGACGCTGGCAAGAGCATCATTCGCTGACGGTTAAACGTGACAGCAAGCGGAAGCTCTTGTTCCCGAATCAAAGATATGGCGACGCCCGCGAAGCTGGCGTCCAATTCGATAACACACTGCCCGACTTTGAAGTCGATCCCCCGTTCTGTGAGCGTGGTGATCAATGACATGGGCGGTGGCGGCCCCAGGTGGATCGTGTGTCCACCCGCCAGCGAAATCACCGCCCCGTTCTCAGCAACGACCCCATCCACGAAGTCCAACGGACCGGCGAACTCGCGCAATTCGGACAGAATCCGTCCCGTCACGATCACCACCAGCACACCTCGTTGACGCGCAGCTCGAATTGCCTCTCGAACCTCGCGGCTCAGAATTCCATCTGTCGCCACCGTTCCGTCGTAGTCAGTTGCAATCACGCTGAGTCGCATCGGCATTTGAACTTTCGTTGGATTCGTCCTAGCAACGGATGGGTGAGATGGCTCACACCGACAGCTTCAGCGACTCCGTCCGCCTGCTCCAAGGCCAGTGACACGTGAACTACTGCACGCGCCATGCCAACCGGAGACAAGAACTCCGACGTGCGGTCGTCATTCCACTCTTGCAGCGTGTTCAAGAATGACTTTGATTGCCTCCTCGGCGGTTTCCGCGAGTGTGATGAGTTGCAGGTCAATTGCATCGACCGTCCCCGCAACCACCAGTGCATGTTCGAGGAAGTCATGCAAAGACTGCCACATGCTGAGCCGGCAGAACGTTGCTCGTCAGCATTTGTGACTGTTTAGGTTCTTGGGGTTAGTGTGATGAGAATACGCCCGGTGGTATCTCCTCGCCGTCGGCATCAACAATGAAGCGACTTCCAACAGCACTTCGTCTTTGATGGCTTGCTCATCACAGCCCTGTCGCGCATCTTCACTCAAATTTCTAGAGAATTTTCAACAAAGCAACTTCAGTTCTAAAACTCAATGGAGGGTCACCAATCGTTTATCGATCCAGCAACATTTTGTGAGATCACTGTCCCAAGTCGCACAGGCTGTTGTGCTGTGTCACGCACGCTTTGTTGAAATGAATATAGTGTTTCAATCAAGGCGGCAGACTTTGTGAATTCCCCTTTATAAAAAACAATGGAATTCCCCGAACTTTACCTAACGAATCAACAATTCAGGCTGATCCTTACAAAAAACGTAACCGCCCTATTTTAACTTTGGCATACTTCTTGCCTAGTACGTCCCCGGTAAGAGAATTGACGTTTTTAGGTTTAACCAGGAGTACAGGAGAATGCGTAAATTTATGCTGAGTCGTGTGGGAATGTGCGGGCTAGTTGTCGCATTTGTTTCGACAATAGCCGTTGCGGGTCATAGGGTTTGCTTTACAGAAAGGGTGAGGCTGCCGTTCGAGATCAATCACTATGGTGACGTTGAGTGCCGTGGGCACCATTGTGAAGAAAAAGCTGAGGGTCATGGTGGCCCACCGGAGCATGGGATTGCAAAGATTTGTTTTAACACGAGAACATATCGATTGGACC
>JAJDEL010000311.1 GCA_029259835.1 Planctomicrobium sp.
AAATTGACAAACTCGACTCAAAGAAACGTGTCGATGCGGAGGTCTGTTCAAAGGCGGTCGAGTGGATTCTGCGACATGATGAATTCTATCGGGCGAACTATGTTCAGTCGGCGCAGAAGACTGTTGATTTGGGGATGAAACGTGCCAGGCTCATCTCGCAAGGCGAGAGCAACTGGGGAACGCAACCAGGAGTACATGCTCTCGGATATCGTTCTGCTGTCGACAATTCGGTGCAGCCTTACATTGTCACGCTTCCTGATAATTTCAAGTCCGATGGCTCGAAGCGCTGGCCGCTGTATGTTGTGTTGCATGGTCGAAATGGAAGGCTGACGGAGGCAGATTTCATCGCATCGAGCAATGGCAAGCCTGCTCCAAAAGGACAAGACTGGATTCAATTAGATGTCTTTGGCAGAACGAACAATGCTTATCGCTGGGCCGGAGAGACGGACGTATTTGAATCGCTGCAGGATGTCATCCGTCGCTATCGAATCGACGAATCGCGTATCACCCTTTGGGGGTTCTCGATGGGTGGAGCAGGCGCCTGGCATCTCGGTCTGCATCATCCTTCCCGGTGGGCGTCAGTCGGTGCGGGGGCTGGCTTTGTTGATTTCTATAAGTATCAAAAGCAGACTGAACAACTGCCAGAGTATCAGCACCGTGCACTGCGAATTTACGATGCGAAAGACTATGCACTGAACTTGAGTGTTGTGCCGTTCATCACTTACGGGGGTGAAAACGATGCACAGCTTCTCGCGAGCCTGGACGTTCAGGCAGAAGCGAAGAAGTTGGGAGTGCCGCTTGAGTTGATTGTTGGGCCGAACATGGGCCACAAATTTGACGACGCGAGCAAAGCGAAGTTCATGGAGTTTCTGGCGAAAGGAAACAAACAAGGGCGCAAGCGCGTCCCTGGTCAGAGAGAAATGGAATTCGTCACATACACGCTGAAGTACAACAATGCGGAATGGTTGACGATTGAGGAACAACAGGTTCCATACGAAATGACAACGGTCAAATCATCTTTGGCCAATGACGGGACTCTGATTGTTCAGACAGAAAATGTCGCTGCGATGTCGGTTTTTCGAACGACGGCAGATCGAATCGAAATCGATGGTGCCGGACCGTTCGAATTGAATCTTGCTGCGGATGCGAATCTTCTCAAGGTTTATTTCACCAACGAAGGAGATGGCTGGGATGTTTTGGATTACGAAGACTCACTCGAATTTGAAGAAAACCCGGATCTCAACAAACGACACAATCTACAGGGGCCGATCGACGATGCGTTTATGGAACCGTTCGTCTGTGTGACAGGAACGAGCGCGCCTTGGTCTAATAACTTGCAAGCGTATGCCGACTGGAGTTTGGACCGCTTTTCTAATGAGTACGATAAATGGATGCGTGCCAAGCCAATAATAGTGACCGACAAAGAGGTGAATGAATCGCTGTATCGAGATCGAAATTTGATCCTCTTCGGTGACCCTGGCTCGAACAGCGTACTGCGTCGTATCGTGAAGGATCTTCCACTTGAGTGGTCGCAAGATACGATTACGTTTGCTGGGAAAAACTACTCGACAGCGGATCACGCTGTGGTTTTGATTTTTCCGAACCCACTCAACCCGCGGCGGTACGTCGTAATAAACTCCGGGATGACTCCACACGAAAAGGACTTCAAAGCTTCCAATTCCTGGTTGTTCCCGAAACTCGGCGACCATGCTGTCATTCATTTTGAGGCCAACAAGACTGCAGGATTTGACGAAAAGACCGTCGAGGCAGGGATTTTCGACGCCCACTGGAACAAGTGAACACTCTATCAGGTCGTTGCGTAAATTCGGATTGTGATGACAGGAGAACTTAGGGTAACCTTCGCGCGCTCAGTGAGTCGATGATCTGAGTGGTCACCCGTAATAGTCATCAACAGGACGAGAAACGATGTCTCGCCTCATTTTTAAATTTTCATTGATTGCAGCCGCCATTTTCTTTGGACGGACTGCCACCGCCAGCGAACCAACACTTTTGCCGGGTGACACAGCCTCGCCAGTCGTGGAAATGTGGTATCTCAACGGGCAAACTCCTTCACACGCTGAAGTGATCGTCCTTGCGGATGGGAGGATGCAAATCATGTCTCCCGAAGGACCACAACGGTCGGAACTTTCTATTGCAGAAGTTGAAGAACTGTTGCAGAATCTCTGGAACGTCGATGGCCTTTCGACTGTTCATACGAATCGCATTCAACATGAGATTCATCAGGCGTCGACGAAAACCGGTCTGAGCAGTCACATCAAAGACGCTGGGGAGACGGTCCTTCGCATTCGCACTGCAAAAGGTGTTCGTGAACTTCGTTGCCCGGCAGTTGGAGTTCTTGCTGTCAGATATCCGGAAGTCCAATGTGTTCAGGCAATGGCCGCGGCTCAGCGTCGACTCGAAAACATTCGAGCCGTTGCGTCAGTCGGTGGAAGTGATGAAGCAGACGATATCGCCAATCTTGCAGCACGGGCTGTCCAGAACAAATACGGTGTTGATGTTCCCGTTTCCAGTGCTGACTTATCAATGGTCCGCGCACTTCCAGACGGAAGTCGCTTCTGCCAATTCGTGGTCGCGATGGAAGGTCAGGATTCAAACTCTCTGCAAATGATCTCTTTGGTCGAGATGTCGGGACATCACCCGCGCGTCAGCATGATTGGTGGCGCGACTGTTCGATGAGCGAACCTGAAAGACTTCCGGACCCGAAGCATCGGAATCGGGTTTGGCGCTTCATCCAATTTCTGTTCCAGATTTTCTGTACGCTCTGGATTCGTGTCCGCGTCAAAGGAATGGATCGTCTTCCGGAAGGAGGCGCTTTGGTTCTCGCAAATCATCAAAGTTTTCTCGACCCGCTGCTGATCGGAGTCTGGCTACATCGACCGGTCAGCTTTCTGGCCCGCGAGAGTTTGTTTCGCATTCCGGTCATTGGTTGGATCCTCAAAAGTACCTACGTCATGTCGATTCGAAGGGAGTCCGCGGGGACAGAAAGTCTGCGAAAGTCGATTACTCGGTTGGAACATGGATTTTACGTTGGTCTCTTCCCGGAAGGAACGCGAACGAAAGATGGTTTGCTTGGGGATATTAAACCGGGCTTTATTGCCGTCGCGAGAAGAACTCAGGCTCCGATAATTCCAGTCGGTGTTGCTGGTGCTTACAACGCGATGCCGCGTCGCTCGTTTTTCATTTGGCCCATCAAAATTCGCATCGTTTTCGGTGAACCCATCTCAGCGGAGACGGTCGCCGAGTTGTCCCAGAAAGGCCGTGAAACGGAGTTTGTGAAACTTGTTCGTGACCGCCTTGTTGATTCTCATCGGCAAGCTGAAGAGTGGCGGACTGGCAAGGATCCTTATTCTTTAGAATCTTTGTCGGAAGAAGATTGAGCCGCTTTCGTTTCAGGAGGCGTCTCTTCGCTTTTAGGTTTCTTTGCTTTCGGAGCCTTCACTTTATCGAGAAACGCTTTTTTCTTTCGATAAGATTTTCGTCGCTGTTTGCTTGCCGTTTGTTCCGCCCCCTCGCCGAACAATTCAATTGCTGTGCTGATTGTTTCAACAGCTTTGTCGAAGTTGCCGATTCTCGCGTAGGCAGCCGCCAGAGTATCGAGGTATTCTGGATTTCGATATTCGACGGCGCGACACGCAGACAAAGCGAGTTCAACTGATCTCTTACCATCGCGAAATTTTTCTTCTTCGCATGTTGCAAG
>JAJDEL010000312.1 GCA_029259835.1 Planctomicrobium sp.
TCTGGTCGTACTTCCACATCCCTTCGTACAGAAACTGCCAACCGATGGAAATTCGCAATACGACGATCAGAAAAATGGCAAGCCAGGAAATTCGCTTGAGGTCTTTCACTCCGAGGTTCCTCGAAAATGTCTTTGGGAAAGTGTTCGTGGTAGGATAACCGGGTGGGGAGAGAATGTTTAGCCGCACACTTGAAAGTGCGCGGTCAACCCTTCAACTCTCAAAAAACAAACGACCGCTCGGAAAATTCTTCACAACCGGTTCGAGAACCCGTCCTTGAGTTGGTGCCGGAATTAGGATGGCACCGATCTCTGAGTGATCATCGCAATACTGTAAGGCATTGTCGAGTCCCATCGCATAGAAAGCCGTTGATAAAGCATCTGCTTCTGTTGCTGTTGGAGCAATCACTGTGACGGAAAGCAGCCCCTCGGCAGGCCATCCAGTTCGCGGATCGAGAAGATGCCCATAGCGTTTTCCCTCGTAGCGAAAATACTGGACATTCGAACCGCTGGTCGACATCGCCACATCTTTTAGAAGAATCGTAGCGTACAATTTTTCAGTGAAGAGAGGGTTTTTCAGACCAATCGGCCAACCATCGTGCCCCTGGTGCTTTCCTGCCGCGAACAGACTACTCTGCCCACCATGAACCAGAAAGCTGTCGATTCCTTCGTGCCGAATGTGCTCTGCGGCCTGATCAATTCCGTACCCTTTTCCAATCGATGCAAAATCGAGCAACAGTCCATCTTGCTCAAATTTCACGCGCTGATTCGCTGGTTCCTGATGAACGAGGCTCATTCCTGAAATTACCAAGGCGTCTTCAATTTCACTCTGCGTAGGAATTCGAGATTCCTCTCTCGCCAGTTTCCAGAGGTTGATGAGAGCACCAGCAGCCGGGTCGAACGCACCGCCGGTTGCGTCGTAGAGTCGCTGGCAACTGAGAAGAAAACCTTGCAGTTCCTCGGAAACGTTTTTCCATTCAGACGCCGCCTCTTGATTGAGCAACGAAACTTCGCTGTCGTCCCGGTAAATCGTCAGCATCTGCTCGGTATCTCGAACCATATCAAATGCGTCCGATGCCACCATCACCTGTCGCGGTGGGCCTGGGTTCATAATGACAAACCACGAACAGCCCATCGCTTTTGTTTCCAGCCGAACTGTCTCCCCGGCGACTGGCGTTGCTCGTTCAGTACCCGATTCGTCTAACGCATCAGCAAGTTCATAACCTGCGCGCCGTATTTCCTTCTTGACCGCCCGACCAGTCAGGAAGTCTCTTCGAGATGAATCAGGTGTCTTGGCGATGAAATTCTCCGTGGTAAAGATCAGCATGAACGTACAAAATCGAACACCGAAATCATAAAACGACAAGTCCATTATTGGAAAGCATGTGCTTAAGCTTCAATACAGCAAAGAGATACGTTGGAATAAATCCGGCGAATCAAGCATGATCGACATGCACGTTTTGGCTCCTTGAAGAACATGCTGACCAGACTATACTGCTCTTCGTACGGATTCAGTACAACGATGTGTCTCATGTTGAAGTCGTCCAGACAACACACTGACGACGATGCAGAAAAGCCTTCAATTTCTCCCACGAGATACAATAAATCAGTCATGGCAGCGCGGATTGTCCGCGTGCCAATTAAGTTCAAACGATGTCATTCAATTCAGGAGTCAACGTCGATGAGTGCCCAAGTAGGTCAACCTGCCCCCGATTTCAAAGTTCAATCATACGACCGTACCAAAGATGGTTCCGACGATCAATTTGGTGAAGTCTCACTCGGTGATTTCAAAGGCAAGTGGGTCTGCCTCTTCTTCTATCCTCTCGATTTCACGTTCGTCTGCCCGACGGAAATTGTTTCATTCAACGACAATCTCGGAGAATTCGAAGATCGCGAATGTGCTCTGCTCACCGCCAGCACCGACAGCGTCTTTTCTCACAAAGGTTGGTGCGATAGTCACGAAGATCTCGGCAAACTCAAGTACCCAATGCTGGCCGATACGACTCACCAACTCTCCAGCGACTACGGAGTTCTCAAGGAAGATGCTGGCATCGCATACCGTGGGATTTTTCTAATCGATCCAAACGGAGTCGTTCGCTGGTCCGCGATTCATGACCTCAGTGTTGGCCGGAATGTCGAAGAAGTCTTGCGTGTTCTTGACGCATTGCAAACTGATAAACTCTGCCCTTGCAACTGGAACAAAGGCGAAGAAACTCTGAACTAGGGATCAGGATTTAGGAGATGCGTTTTCAAGATTTTCTTGAGAACGCATTCCTAATCCATTCGCTGCATCGTTCTAAACTTTCTCGCTTGACCTTAGCCCCTTGCCTTTTCTCATGCTCTTACAGCCTGTCGATGTTGCAAATGCTCCTGAAGGCATTGCCAAGTTATATGGTCGTGTACAGGAGATGTTGGGTGAGGAAGAAATGCCAGCACCGTTTCTGGTTTACGGAAACGTCGAAGCATTCCTCAAAGACTTTTACATGAATTTCAAAAAGTTCGTGTACAGCGATGGCGCAATTGACAGCAAAACTCGCGCAGCGATCGGCCTGTCGGTTGCAGCACATGCGAAGTCAAAACAGTGGACCGATTACTTTGCGAAGAGGTGCGTCGCTCTAAGATTCAGCGAAGCACAAGTCGCAGAGATTCTTGCTATCGCCGCAACGAACTATATGTACAACACTTTCTTCAAATTTCGCGACCTCAGCGGAAGTGATCTCTTCGAAGGCATGGGTGTTGGTCTGCGAGCACACACGTTCAGCAACACATCACTCGACGATTCACTCATTGAGTTGATCAACATCGCGATTAGCGATCTTAACGCGTGCAAGCCTTGCACATCCGGGCATGTCGAAAAAGCAAAAAAACTAGGACTCAGCAAAGAACAGATGCTGGAAACAATTCAGTGTGCGTCAACAATTTACGCCGGCGCTCAGTTCTTGAATGCGGCATCGTAAGCAGCAAGCAATCATCTTTGCGTTAACCTGAAAGTATTCCATCATATGATTTTATCAGCAGTGACGATCAGTCTTGTCGAACAAGCTCGCGGCGGTCCATTCGTGCTATGGGACGACCTGGCAGCCTCCGTTCGAACAGCAAAGGAACTTGGTTACGACGCCGTCGAAATCTTCGCCCCCGGACCAGATGCTGTCGACCGCGCTGAATTGAAAGCTCTTTTAGAAGAGACCGGTCTCAAGTGCGCTGCAGTCGGAACCGGGGCTGGCATGGTCATCAGCCAACTCAGTCTGACAGACACCGACAGCACGAAACGTCAGTCCGCAATTGATTTTGTGAAATCAATGATCGACTTCGGTGGTGAGTTTTCCGCACCAGCAATCATCGGCTCTATGCAAGGTCGCTGGTCTGCTGATCTTCCGAAAGACGCTGCACTTAAACTTCTCGGCGAAGCACTCACAGAGCTTGGTGAATATGCCGGCAAACACAACGTGCCACTGATCTACGAGCCACTGAATCGCTACGAAACGAATCTCTGCACCACCATGGCCGAAGGTGTACAGTTGATCGAATCGCAATCGATTTCAAATGTCGTTCTGCTCGCCGATTTGTTCCACATGAACATCGAAGAAACCTGCATCGCACAAGGGATCAAAGATGGTGGCAAGCACATCGGTCACGTGCATTTCGTAGATTCCAACCGCCGTCCCGCTGGCAATGGTCACATGAATTACGAACCAATCGTCGCCGCCCTCAACGAAATCAACTACAGCGCCTACGCCTCTGCCGAAGCCTTCCCCTGGCC
>JAJDEL010000313.1 GCA_029259835.1 Planctomicrobium sp.
AAACAAACGCGATGATGATCACACGATCTTTGACATTTGCCAGATGGGCCAGTGCTCCGTTCATCTTAATGACTTTCGAACCACGTTTGCCTTCGATGACATAACTTTCTGCGCGGGCACCGTTTTCACAATTTGCAATCAATACTTTTTCATACGGAATCAAGCCGACCGCATCCATCAGGTTGCGATCAATCGTGACACTCCCATGGTAATGGAGTTCCGTCTCGGTGACGGCAGCCATATGGAGTTTCGCTTTGAGAAGTTGCAGCAGCATTCGGTATTGCGGTCTTTTAAAGGTCGTCGAGGTGATGAGTTTAAGGGCGAAAGGACCAAGGTGCCAGTCGAGTGGTATCGGTCTCTACTCTTCACCGATCTCCGACCAGTCGATCAATTCAATTTCGGGGCGAATGACGTGTTGAATGCCGGTTCGCTGGCTGGTTTTAACACCTTTCCCGCCGCGCCCAGTGACTGTGTACTTCATCTGACCGAAGCTGAGTTCCTTACCGTTTTCGTTGACGACTTTGAGAACATCGCTCGGACGGCTGAGACGTTTCGCGGCGAGAACGATGTCGTTCGGTTCGGTGAGTTTCAGTCCGCGAACACCTTTGCCTGCTCCTCCAAGGATTGGAGCATCGTCAACTGAAAAATGGACAAGCCGGGCCGCTTTGGAGATGAGGAAGACGGTATCTTCCTCTCCCATGATTTCGACATGCACTACGCGGTCCCCCTTCGAGAGCCGACAATACTTGCGTCCGTTTTTTGTCGATGGAGTTCGAAATGTTGAAAACGAAATACGCATGATTTGACCGCGTTCGGTCGCCACAAAGAGGTAAGGTTCCGGCGGATAGTTTTCGTATTCAATATCCTCCGGCGTAAATCGAGGGTCCGTAGAGATTGCATTAATAATAGATGAACCATCGCTTTGCTTGATATGTTTGGCGAGCGGTTCTCCGTGTCCTGTTGAAGGAAGAATTTGATCCGCCGGGAGCGTGTAAGCGGTTCCGTCGCTTGAAAAGAAGATGACGTGTTCCAAAGTCGAAGTCGGATAAACCCCCAGAATTGAGTCTCCTTCACGAACTCGAAGTTTAGAAATCGCTGAGATCTTGCCGAGACGGCGAACCCAGCCTTCGGAGGTGAGAACGATATTCGTGTTCTCGCGAACGATGTACGCTTGCGGATCAAACTCGCCGATTTCTTCAGAAGAGCCGAGCGTCGTGCGTCGTTTGCTGCCGAAATCCTTTTCGATTGTTTTGAGTTCCGATTGAACCTCTTTCCAGAGCCTGCGCTTTGAATTCAGAATTTTGCGAATTCGATTTGCTTCGGTTTCTTTCTCTTTCAACTCTTCTTCGATGCGTCCGATTTCGAGACTCGAAATCCGGTACAGTTGCAATTCAAGAATCGCGTTCGTTTGTTCCTCATCGAGAGGGAACTCTTTCATCAGCTTCTGACAAGCATCCTGTTTGCCTTTGCTTCTGCGAATGATTCTCAGAGTTTTTTCGAGGCCATCAAAAATGATCACGAAACCGTTAAGCATATGAATACGGCGCTCAAGTTGTGCCAGTAAGAACTCAAAGCGTTTGCGAACGGTTTCGAATCGAAAGTCGAGAAAGTGCTGTAAAATTTTGTCAAGCGGGCAGCGTCTCGGAACAAGAACCCCATGTTCATCAGGCACAAGGCATGTTGCGTTGTAAGCGAAATTTTCCTCCAGCCGCGTGTGTTTGTAGAGGTACGACATCACGGTTTCTGGATTGATTCCGTTCTTGATATTCAGGACGATTCTCAAGCCCGATTCGCCATCTGATTCATCGGCAATATCAACAAGTTGAGGAAGTTTTTGCGAATCGCGAATGTCTCCGAGCGAATTGACGAGCCCACCGGTTTCGACACCGTGGGGAATCGAGTAAATCACGATCCGGTTTTTGACTTCCTTGCGTTTCTCTTTATCGAATCGCCATTCTGCGCGGACCTTGATACTACCGCGTCCTTCCGTATAAACGTTTCGCAGTTCCCGAGAGTCGGTGACGATGCGACCGCCCATTGGGAAGTCTGGCCCCTTAATATATTTCCGCAACGTCGCCACCGTTGCACCGGGGTGATCGATGAGATAGATAGCGGCCTTGGTCACTTCACTCAAATTGTGAGGTGGAATGTTTGTCGCCATTCCAACGGCGATTCCCTGAGTTCCATTGACCAGTAAATTTGGAAATTGAGCCGGCAACACGACCGGTTCTTCGCGTGTCGCGTCGTAAGTTGGGCGCATCTCGACAGTCTGAAATCGAAGCTCAGACATCAGTCGTTCTGCAATCGGCTGAAGTTTCGCTTCAGTGTATCGGTCCGCGGCGGCAGGCAACCCCATGATGTGACCGAAATTGCCCTGTCCGTTGACGAGCGGTTCGCGATACGTGAAGTCTTGCGCGAGGCGGACCAATGCCTCATAAACTGCAACGCCACCGTGGGGATGATAATTCCCTGTCGTATCACCAACAATTTTTGAGCATTTTCGAGGTTTCGCGTCGGCAGTCAATCGCAGGTCGTGGTACATCGTGTACATGATCCGGCGCTGAACTGGCTTGAGACCATCGCGAACGTCAGGTAGCGCACGAGACATGATGACGGACATCGCGTAGTTGAGATACCGTCGCCGAGTCTCTTCGCTGATCGAGACAAACTGCATTTGAGCGGAATCGCCGTTTCCGTTGGAATCGGCGGTGGCTCCCTTCCTTCCGGCCAATCTGTTCTCCTTGATTACTTCGAAATCGTCTTGTCTAAATCATGAACAGGAATGCCGCTTTGATAGCGGATTCGCGGAGACTCGGCAACAAAGATCATGTGTCCGAGGACAGAGAAAATGTACACGACGCCCATTGACCGAAGTTTTCCTCCACTTTCAGAGTCAGGCTGCTCAGGTTTCCGGTTTCAAGGCCTTTCAACAACTGTTCGCCGAGCCATTGTGCCAGGAGTTCCGCAGTTGTTTGTTGGATGGGAAGCAGAACGCATTCGTCTTTCGGAAAGACCCAGCGGCGGTCTTCATAGGTCACAACAACTTCGGCATCGGTTCTTTCGACGCGAATTGTCGGATGTTTCGTCGGCAGGAGCATCCGATGGTCGAGTTGGTTAACTAGCAATTGAAGAGTATCCCGAAGGGCGATGAAATCGAAGACGTAGCAATTTTCATCAAGGTCTCCTTCCACATGAGCAGCCACCCGCCAATTATGACCGTGCAATCGTTCGCAGAGGTCATCGCCAATTGTAATAAAATGTGCTGCCGAAAAGACAAGATGATCTTTCGTCACATCGACAGCAAAAGTGGGAGAAGAAGGCATCGAAATTCTGGCTTTACGGGTGAGAAAACAATGCGTTGCAGTGCAACGTTTTTTATATTTCAATTGAATCTGGAGGCGTCCATTGTCGTTCGCGGATGAGAGAAAACAAGACTGCGGCAATCAGATCGGCAGTTGTGCCAGGATTTCGACGGTTTCGATCTACACGTAGCCATCGATCCAGATCGATGAAAGCTTCCTTTCCTGATTGTGAATTGGGCCAGTCGAGATCAAGGGCGTGCTTTGCTCGGTGGCTTGCTTCATTCGCAATTTCACGACCACACTTTCGCTGGATCAATGAGTCTGGCAAGCGGACCATCAATTCCAGGTGAGTCCCGATTATTGCAAGTTCCCAGCTGTTGAGTTGATCGAACCAATTCAAGAATCGCTTGCAGCCAAAGTCGAGAACATCAGTGAAACCGTTGCAGTATTGTTGGGCGATGGAGTCCCGGTCTGCG
>JAJDEL010000314.1 GCA_029259835.1 Planctomicrobium sp.
TCTTGATCGTGAAGAGTCATAGAATCTGAACGCAGATCTCGTCTCGACAATGCGCTACCTGTCGCCAACCCAAACAACTCTTGATTTTGTCGCTGTGTCGTGCATAGCCAGTTTCTTAGGTGGGAAAATTGCAAGCAAGTAAGGAATTCCCCCGAGAGCGTCTGAAATGTATCTGAGTAGCCACTTCATACTTGCCTGTTTCATTGTCATCGGTCGTTCTCCTTCTTCAACAATCACAATGAGGCCGAAAGCATCTTTGCCCAGTGTACTTCGCAGTTCGGAAGACTCCTGAACAACCCAGTACATCCAGTTGCAGTAAACGAACCACAGGGCTGCAATGCCTATAAATGTTTCAAAGGGGATCAGGAAGTAAGACAGGACAACGATCCCTGTGAGGACCCAGGCAATTTTCGACAACTTGGCATTTGTGGTCACTAGGAAAATCGCCAGGAACGGGAGTGAACAGAGGGAGTCAATTGTGTGTGAGAGATATCGAACCCAGAAAGTCGCTGGTTCCAATTGTGGTTTTCTGTCGATCAGATCGAGTGTTTCTGCATTGTAATAGGCGAACAGACCGTTCGCTTTCATGTAGAAAATTGCCGGGAAGGCTGCGACGTATCCAATGGGCGCCATCACGATGAAGGCAGCAATCATGTTGAACATTGCACGGATGACAGTAAACAGGACTCCATCTGGGGCTGGATTCATCCCCATCATATCAAGAGATCCGCCAGTAATTTTTCCAGTGATGCCATTGATCACGCCACTTCCAAATGGGTTGAGGTCTTCCACTCCCCCATCACCTTTAATGACCAGAAAAATGGGGACTGCAATGACGAGGACAGGCAGGAGTGCGACGAACGCCATGAGATGCGTATACAACAGACCTGTAATGTTCTTAAATAAAATCTTCATTAACTCCCAAAGGATCCAGCCCTTGTAGGTGTATTTTGCTGTCATCTGGGTCATCGCCAGCGGCAGGAAAAAGTAAGCCGTGAAAATGACCATGGCTACCAATCCGAGAAAGATTGGATCTTCCGGGTTGTCGAGAAAAAAGAAGTAGTAGATTAGACCCAATGCTGGTGTCCCGGGAACAACGATGAGTGGCCAGGCGATCGCACGGACTCCCGCGGCGATTGAGGTGAATAAGTCAAATTGAATACGGTCCGATTGAAATTTGGACCTGCGGCGAGTGGAATCAATGACTTTGAGAGACAAATGCCACACAAGCCCTGGGACTGAAAGTCCGCTCAAGAGCGTCATGATGATCCAGAAGACTTTTGGAGGCATCTGTTCCTGAACGTAGACAAACCCCATGTAGCCGCACATGAGGGCAATGGTCGAGAACAGCGAAAATGCTGTTCCAACACGCAGTGCCATGCGTGGTTCTTTCATCATGAACTTCCACGACTCGGACCATGCGACGCCATAAAATTTTGCTGGATCGGCACCTCTTCGCGATCGGCGTTTTGCCTCTTTTCGGTCCATCTGACCTGTTTCGAGGTTCATTCCGCAACTGCGGCAAACGACATCTTCTTCGTCGACATCCTCGGCACAATAAGGACAGATTTGCGAATCTTCGTCCTCCATGTCGTAGTCATCGAGATTGCCCAAGCTGAATGGATCATCAGCGACCGGTTTTTTGGCAGCCTTTTTCTTTTTCGGTTTTCCCTGCTGGCTAGAGCCGCTTCCACCTTTTCTGGAAGGGACTTTGATTTTGTTGCTGCACTTCGGGCAGGAGATGGTCTTTCCGAGAGCTTTCTCGGGTACGTTCAAAGTTGCTTCACAGCTCTTACAACGAATTTTCGGCATCGACAAACACTCCGACAGAAACTCACAAAACCGAGAAAGAATTAGGAAATGTAGACATTATCGAAGTTGGCTGTCCTCGAATTGAGGGCCAACCAACGCCGCCTGCGGTGCCGCAAGTCCAATCAATCTAGCAACTTCCTGACAAAATGCACCTTCGGAAAGCGGATTATCGCCCCACCTCCAGCGCATCTCGGTCCGGTTATGCCTATGGGAACCGATCTTGACCAGATGTTTGGGTCTATAGGAGACTTGTTGGTCACGGAGTCTTTCACGGCAGGGAATGCTGATCATGAACAAAACAAGGCTGTTTTCCGCGATAGGCTTCGCTTTGTTGGGGCTGTGGATGGGGTTGTGCAGTTTGTCTTCGGCAGACGAAACGCTTTCAAAACAACTCGATTTCACAGATGGCGTCATCGTTTTGACAGATGGGCGTGTTTTTAGTGGTCGCATCAGCAACCTTGCTGGAGGCTACCGCGTTGACTGGAGCGGAACGTACGCCATTGTTCCGTTTGGAAAAGTTGATGTAACAGCACGATCGTTGAATGAAGCCTATGTCGCGTTGAGAGATCGAACACTGAAACCGACAGCCGATGATCACCTCGCGCTGGCGGAATGGTGCTTACAAAATCAACTCGTCGGTCCAGCAAGGTCTGAAGTTGTCAAGGCTCTCAAGCTTGAACCGTTGCGACCGGAAGCGAGAACTTTATTGGTCACGATTGATGAACGTCTGAATTTAAAAAAAGAAAAAGTAGAACTGCGGACTCGATCCGCGATGACACTTGACGGATTTCTGCGGTCGCCAGAAAAAACAGCAGACGGATTCAGCCGCGAAGTCCATCGAGAGTACGTGCGTCAGGTGCAGCCTTTGATTCTCAATAAATGTGGCAATGCTTACTGTCACGGTCAGGCGGCAAAGAATTCCTTTCACCTGGAATCAGTTCAACGTGGGATCTCCGGAAACCGGATGTTGAGGCAATCGAATTTGGCCCAGGTGATGAATCAGATTGATTTTGTGGACCCTGGTCAAAGTCCGCTGTTATTAAAATCCGTCTCAGTCGATAAATGGCATCGCAAGATTTTTCTGGGACAACGAGGCGGGGAGCAATTCAAAATACTCAGCGATTGGGTACGGCGCGCCGCTGCCGAGAAACCAGATGCAGAAAATCGACCCGCGAAGACGAATGCACAAAATAAAATCGCACAAGAGGTCCAGTTAACAGGTGCGGAAGTCGCTTCAGAGACACCACGAAAAGACGACCACGAGAATACATTGCTCCAAGAAGTCCGCCAGCAAAGTCGACCGGATCCGTTTGATCCCGACGTATTCAATCGGCGTGTTCACGGAGCATCGGCAAAAGAACTCGGTGGACGCGCTGCCTCACGACCAAAAGTTACGACTGAGAAATGAACGAGCGTGAATTCCTGAACGACTCGCTAATTCTTCTCGACTGCATTGTGTACCAGCTTTTGCGCCATGGCTTCTGCGACAAGTGAATTCCCAAACTCGTTGATGTGACAACACCAATCACTGTAAGCTGTTTCTTCGACATCGGAGAAAATTTGCGTGAAGTCGTAGAAACGAACCCCATGAACCTTGAACCAGTCTGCCTGCTCTCGCATTTGTGGATAGATGATTTCCACTTGTTTCTGAAACTCGTGACCATCGGCGATGGCAATTTTTTTCTCCAAATCGCTGAAAGGTTTTGAGCCTAGCAAGTATTGATTCGGTTGGAGAACGTGCAGGTAGACCGTTCCATTCCCTTCACATAATTTGTGCATTTGCAGGGATGAGTTTTTCCAGAGGTTGAGGACATACTGTTGGAGTTGACCATCTTCAAGGCTCGGGTTTTCGGGTCCAGATGTTGCAAATCCGCGTCCGGTCTCTTCGCGTTGGTGCAACGTGCTGAGTGCCAATTCGTCGATGCTCGCACGTAACTTCCAGTCGTGGATTTTCCAGATCATATTCCTCAGCGCAGTGAATCGAAGCTTGGACTTTAAGACGCTCTTCGCGATGGTTTGCCTTTTCGAACGAAGTCGCAGTAATTCATATGTTTTGTCGGTCAGCCTGGGGTCAACAACGTCATACAATCGCTTGTCCCAGCTGTACGGGTAACTGTAATTGACGTGATAGTTTGTGTTGTCAACGACAGGAAGAACCCCTTCGTTGAAACCGTCGAGGTTCACGACGTAATCAAATTCCGCTCCTAAAGAATAAAGGTAAGTGAGCAAAAGGATTTGTTGAGGCTGTTTGAATCCAGCCATTGCCAAACGAATGACGACGATTTCTTTCCCTGCAAATTGTTCACGAGATTGCAGCAGTTCAATCAAAGAATCTGACGCGTGGTTGTTGAAATCTTGAGCAAGCGACCCCCCAAAGATTCCGATCAGAACGCGATTCGAACTGCGTTTTTGAACGGAATCGTGGTTGTCGACGAACCCCCACCGATTGACAGGGATGCGTTCGCCTTTGACCTCGGTTCCAGGATCAACGTCAGGATTGTATGTCCAGCCGATGTAGGGGTGCAGGTTTTCGCGAGCCGAGTCTTTCCCGCGTCCGCTGGCAGAAATCGCTTTCTGGTCAGACTCGAGCAAACGCAAGCTGGCTTCGTAGCCACTCTCCAAAATCAGGAAATACCTCGACACTCCTTCCAGCGTCAACAGTAACAACAAACAGATGATACTCGTGAAAAAGAGCTTTTTTTTGAACGAAAGCTTTCGCCGAATTTTTGGGTTGACTGTCTTGGAATTCACGAGTTGCTCTCACGTATGCTGTCGAGATGGAATTGATCTCCGAGATTCAAACAGATCATGATGGACTGTTGCAAGTCAAGAGCGGAGATCGTCCGCTACAATCTACCTGTCGGAACTGGCACACTGATAGCAGTTGTCTACGAAACCCGCACTGAAACAACGGCTGGCAATTCTGCACGCCACAATGCGAGACAGTGAAAGCTGGAAGCAACAATCGCGAGTCCTCTTGATTTCCAAGACATTCGCCACAAGAATCTCTCATTCAGTTGGATGAAGATTGAAATTCTGAATCCGAATCTCGCCCCACAGAAAGATTCCAGAGCGATATGCACGCACTCGATATTGCAGTCATTTCAGTTTACCTACTGACGATCCTCGGTTTGGGTATTGCATTTGGACAACATCAGTCACGGCGTGAATTTTTCGTCGCGAGTGGATCGATGGGGTGGCTCGCCGTTGGATTGAGCGTCATGGCGACGCTGTTCTCATCGAACAGTTTTGTCTTCTATCCTTCGGCAGCTTTCGGGAATAGCCTGCGTATCGGTCTTTCCTTAGTCGCGTTTACACTAATGACTCCGATTGTCGTCTGGGTCTTCATCCCTGTTTATTCGCGGCTGAAAGTTGAAACGGCTTACGAGTACCTGGAAATGCGATTTCATGTCTCTGTCCGCACACTTGCGGCAGGACTGTTCGTGTTGCTGAGAATTGGTTGGATGGCATCGGCGACGTATGCCGCATCGTTGGTTGTCGCGAGCGTTTCCGGAATTCCACAGACTGCTGTGATCGTCGGGTTGGGAGCATTCTCGATTGGCTACACGATGATCGGTGGTCTGCGAGCCGTGATGTGGACCGACGTGATTCAGTTCTTCGTCTTCACGACAACGATTTTTGCAGCGCTGATCTTAATTTTGATTCAAAGCAATTTAGGTGTTTCAGAAATTGTCAAAACGTATTTCGACGGACGCGAAGGCTTGGTTGTTGATTTCGAAATGTCGATGACGCTGCAATATGGCAGTTGGGCAATTTTGATCGGTGTTTTTCTCGAAGCATTGTCTGCTTTTGGTGTCGACCAAGTTGCGGTGCAACGATACCTGTCGGCGAAGTCCGAGAAGACATCGCAAATCGGCGCCCTACTCAATCTCATTGGGATGTGGATAGTTCTCCCTGGTTTGTTGATGATCGGAGTTGGGTTATTCTCCTACTTCACTCACAGCCCGGCGGAACTCGGTGACGGAACACTGACGGAAATTTTGGCAGAGAATCCAAAAGTTGCAGACAAGGCGATGCCGGAATTTGTGCGAATTCACTTTCCACCTGGTTTGGCAGGATTGTTCCTGGCGGCGTTAATGGCAGCGATTATGTCGAGTATCGATTCCGGGATTCACTCGGTGACGACCGCACTCGTTGTCGATTTTCGAGATCGCCTTTGTCCTGGTCTTCGTCCAAAAACGGATCGAGGCGAACTCTGGTCGATTCGCCTTTTGGTCCTCGGAATTGGAATCCTTTCAGTTGCCCTTGCCTGCTTTGTCGGACCACTGGGAAATGTTTTTGATATCGGCAAGAAACTAACAGCAGCATTTGGAGGCCCGTTGCTGGCGCTCTTCGTACTGGCGCTTTTTTCACGACGGACGACATCGTTGGGAGTATTGCTCGGCGTGTTAATTTCCGCTTCTGGAACTCTCGGATTGATGTACTCTCAAACGGATTGGTTTTCTGTCTGGTATTGGCCCATCGGTTTTGGGTCGACTTTGTCGTTGGGATACGTATTGAGTTACATGCAACCTGCCAGAGACACGGAATTTACATTCCGTCAAATCATGCAATCAAAGAAAGTTTAATATGAAATATCACGAAATGACTTCGGCTCGATTGTCCAGTGTTGATCGCGATCAAACAGTCGTTGTGGTTCCGATTGCGGCAGTAGAGCAACATGGTCCCAACATGCCGACCGGAACTGATACGATCATTTGCACCGCCGTTGCGGAAGCTTTGGAGAAGCGTTTGGCAGATCAGGTATTACTCACGCCGACCGTTTGGCTGGGCGCGAGTGCGCATCATTTGCGATTCGGAGCGACTCTCAATTCCGATCTCGAAACGTATATCGCCACACTCTGCGACATTGCGACTTCGCTGCTTGACGATAACTTCCGTCGCATTCTGTTCGTCAATGGTCACGGAGGAAATGTCGATCCGTTGCGAGTTGCTTTGCGTGAAATTCAACCAGTCTACCCGGATGCACTTCTCGTAGGTGGTTCATATTGGTCGGTCGCGGATGATTTGATTCAAGAGACACTCGAAGGGGACCACAAATTTGTCGGTCATGCCTGTGAATTCGAAACATCGTTGGTTCTGCATCTGCGCCCGGAACTGGTCGATCAGGAAAACCTGACCGACGCCGGGAACCTCGTCACCGATCAAATCAACGGACTCTTTGTCAGTCGCGACATGTTCCAGCGAACAAACGAAGGTTTCACCGGTCGGCCTGATTTGGCATCGGCAGAGAAAGGGAAGAAACTCTTCGATGGAATCGTAGACCGACTGAGTTCCACCGTTCAGACTTTACTCAATGAACCATTGGGGACTGAGAATCAGGAGTTCAATTCGTAAATGTCACACCAAGTGCCACTGTTTTGTGGGACGATGGTCTCCCTGAAATGAATCGCTGAAGCAGGAAACCAGCATTACAATTTTCATTCAACAACGACCCAGGAACGGTCTCTCTGAATCAAAGCACAGTGACGTGGTAAAGCCAATGGTACCCGGCGAGTAAAAGATATATTTGGAATTGACATATGAAAGAGGAAGAGCTAATCGACTATTGGATTCAGAACACTTGCGGTAGAAATTGCTGGGGGGTTTCAGCTGGAGGTTGTACCGGGACTGCTTTTACTATGGATTACGGTGATAAAGTACAGCGAGATAAACCACTCACAAATGAAGGGTTATCCATGGAATGCCGGAGGTATAAAAGCGAATTTTCGTTATACGTGGAAAGCGCACGGTGGAAGCTCGTATGTGAGCACGAAGGGTCTTTGGAGACTATTACGGACTCAAATGATGACTATTCGCCAGAAGGTCCGATGGTAAAAGGTCTTGAGTCACTTGTGGGAATCGACATTACATCTGCTAATTTCTATCCCAATAATCATTTATTACGATTGTTCTTTGAGGATAAAGATGTGCACCTATTAGTTTCTGGTAAGACTCCCGTAGGCGTTCACGGCTTCAACTTACGCACACCAGACTACATAGTGAGCATCTCAGGAAAAGGGCAAATTGAATACACGAAAATTAGCGAGGGGTAGCCGGGTCAGTGACGAGAATGGGCAGGCTCTTAACTGCCTTCATTTACGCCGTGTGCCACAGATGTGAATTGAAAGAATTGAAAATTGTTGCTGCCACTGGATTTGCCTCTGTTTTCGTGGGACAATGAACTCCCTGAAATGAATCACTGGATCAGGAGACCAGCCTCACAATTTCCATTCAATGACGACCCAGGAACGGGCTCCCTGAATAAAAAAGCACACCGGCACCCGGCGTGAACTCACTTGTCTTCCCTAGCCCCTCAACACCCCAATCTCGCATGAAACTTGCCAGCGTTTTGACTCCTCTCTCTACAGAAAACATGCGGCTTGCCGTTCAGTGTGGGGTGGAAGGTGTGGTGACTCGTTATCCTGGTCCGACACTGGATGACTTACTGCAAGTGAAGCAGCAGATTGAAAATCAGGGTTTGCAGTTATTCGCGGTCGAAGGGTACTTGCCGATTGAGAAAATCAAAACCGGCACCGACGATGATGGCAGCGAATTACAAGCGATGAAGGAACTCATCGGGCATCTGGGGACGGCCGGTGTTCCGCTGCTTTGTTACAACTTCATGGCAGGCACCGACTGGGTGCGCACGCAAGTCGACGCACCCGAACGTGGGGGAGCTAAGGTCACAGCGTTTGAATTGAAAGATGCTCGGCAGGCGGTTTCACTGAGTTCTCCCAGCGAAGTCATCACATCAACACCCATTCAAGCGGATGAACTCTGGGTGAACCTTGAACGTTTTTTGAAAGAAGTGATTCCAGTTGCGGAAGCCGCAGGAGTCACCTTGGTAATGCACCCTGATGATCCGCCACTGACGGAGTTCAATGGTAAAGCACGCATTATGAATTCAGTGGAGGCATTCGAGCGGCTGGTCTCGTTGGTTCCAAGTGATAGGAACGCGATTTGTTTTTGCCAAGGAACGTTCGCCACGATGGGAGTCGATATTCCACAAACGATTCGTCGACTGGGGAAACACATTCAATATGTCCACTTCCGTGACGTTCGGGGGACGGCAGATTCGTTCGCGGAAACGTTTCACGACAACGGTCCGACGGATATGGCTGCCGCAATACGCGCGCTCAAAGATGTCGCTTTCACTGGCCCGATTCGACCAGACCACGTTCCGCAACTGGATGGCGAAGATGACGGCGAACCAGGCTACACAATGCTTGGAAGGCTGTTCGCTTATGGTTATATTCGTGGACTACTGCACGGAACGGACAGTGTTGAATGAAGTTGCTACGAACGCCTTTCGAGAAAAAATGAATGCCAAAGATTACTGCGATTGAAACCGTCATTCCTTCGGACATTATGCCGAATTTGATTCTGCTCCGTATTCATACGGAAGATGGGCTGATTGGCTGCGGCGAGACTTATTACACGCCACATGCCATTGAAGCGTTGGTTCACGACTGGATGGCGGAGCGACTCATCGGTGCTGAGGCGACCGACATCGAAGCACATTGGCGATTCCTTTACGAACGCTGTACCGCGTTCGGCGCGCCAGGTGCCGAAATGCGAGCACTTTCGGCAATCGATGTCGCGCTCTGGGATATCCTCGGACAAGTCTGCGGACAGCCGGTTTGGAAATTACTCGGAGGTGCAGTCCAGCCACGTGTGCGGATCTATAATACGTGTGGTGGTCCCGGTTATGGCGCAATCAAACAAGCTTCGTCAAATACGGAAAAGCATCCCGGTTGGCCTGGGTATGGTGATGAAGGAGAACCGGGACCGCTGCAAGATAACTGGTCTTCGATTCATGCCGCTGGTGACCTTGCTGAGGAACTCGTCGCCGAAGGCATCGCTGGGATGAAGGTCTGGCCCTTCGACCGCTATGTGCATCGCGATGGGGGCTTGTACCTTTCCGCTGCAGATGTTGAAGAAGGGATGAAGCCACTGCGAGAAATTCGCGAGCGCGTTGGCGACAAGATTGAAATCATGATCGAAGGCCACGCTTTTTTTCAACTTGCCGCTGCATTAAGACTCGCGGACGCTTTGAAAGAAATTCGCCCGCTCTGGCTGGAAGATGTCCTGCGAGTCGACAACGTGAACACGCTCGCCGACTTTCGTCGTCAGTCCGGAGTGCCTATCGCCGCGACAGAAATGTTGCTGGGGCGAACGGCGTATCTCTCTCTACTGAACGCTGGCGCCGCCGATTATGTGATGGTCGACCCGACCTGGGCAGGTGGGATCAGTGAGACACGACGAATCATTGAACTCGCTCAGGCCTACAACGTGCCAGCCACAATGCACGATTGCACCGGCCCGCTGACACTCTATGCCGGGTTGCATTGTGCAGGAGCTTCCTCGAATGTGGTCTTTCAAGAAACAGTCCGGGCACACATCCGCACATTTTACGAGCGACTCATTGACCGCCAACCGATCATCGAAAATGGTCGGTTGCTGCTTCCTTCCGACCCCGGTTTAGGCACAACACTGCTGCCAGAGTTGTTTCAACCTGGACAAAGTCGATACCGCCGAACCGAATAGATCGTTTCCTTTATGCCTACCAATGTTCGCTATCACATCATGGGAGCAACGACGCTCACGTCGGTGTTGCTGTACCTCGACCGAATTTGCATCGCCGAAATTGCGAAGCTGGATGACTTCAAGGATACGCTCAGTCTTTCTGAAAAACAGACTGGGATGATTCTTTCTGCTTTCTTTCTTGCGTACGCATTAGGACAAGTCCCGGCTGGCTGGCTTTCAGATCGCTTCGGGGCGAGGAAGATGTTGCCGATCTATATCGCTGTTTGGTCGTTGTGCACGATGCTCACCGGACTCGCCAACGGTTTTTTGATGTTGATCATCGCTCGGCTCATGTTTGGCATGGCTCAGGCGGGATGTTATCCCACGGCGAGCAGTCTGATCAAACGCTGGATGCCGTTGCCTGCTCGTGGAACCGCCAGCAGCATCGTTGCTTTTGGAGGTCGTTTGGGAGGAGCCGCCGCGCCGCTGCTCACCGCGTGGTTGTTAAGGGATTATCTCTCTTGGCGCTGGGTGCTGGGACTCTATGGCTTATCTGGTTTTTTCGTGGCATTTCACTTCTGGCGAGTCTTCCGCGATACGCCTGCCGAGCACCCGCAAAGCAACGACGCGGAACGTGAATGGATACTTGCCCATGATGTTGATGAGGACGATTCTGGCCCTCCGGAGCGACCACCGGTGTTACTGCTGATCCAAAGCCCCACGATGTGGTTGATGTGTGCGCTGCAATTTGGAATCAACATTGGCTGGGTTTTTCTGGTGACGTGGCTGCCGACTTATCTCAAAGAGGTCAAGCAGGTCGATCCAACAATCGGCGGATTCATGTCGACGATTGTTCTCGTCGCGGGAATCGTTGGAATGTTGTGTGGCGGTCCACTGGCTGATTTTGCCACGAAGCGACTCGGGAATCGCTGGGGACGTTCACTCCCATTGGTGGTCTGTTACAGCATCGCCATCGCAGCTTATCTGTCGTGCTTATACCTGGAGTCTGCCTGGGCATTCATCGCAGCCGCCTCGGTAGTTGCGTTTATGACAGACATGAGCGTGCCGTCAATCTGGGCTTACATGCAAGACGTTGGCGGAAAAAACACTGCAGCGGTGTTCGGTTGGGGCAACATGTGGGGGAATTTCGGAGCCGCGACGACACCTTTGCTTGTTCCCATCGTTCTCGAACGCTGGGACACGAACGGCGATTGGCACGAAGCGTTTTTACTGTTCTCCGCTGGTTATGTCGTCGCCGCCCTCGCTGCCCTAGGAATCAATGCGAATCGCAAGATCGGTTGAAGAGTGGGCAGGAGAAAGGGCTTTAAGCAAGCTCTTTCCGTTACGGAAACGTGGTATCCTGCTCGAACGGGAACATTGGTCGGCGACGGTGCTGGTAACTCAGTCGGGTCATGTCTGCACAGGTGGAGCCTTTTGTATTCACGCGGATGAATGTCTCGCAGACGTCTCGATAGGCTGCAATGGGGGCGTTGACACCTTTGGCAACAAGAATTCGAAATCCCTCTGGGTCGAGTCCGCAACTGATGAGTTGTTGCAGACTGAACGGAACCATCCGTAGTGAGGTGAGCATGAGCGTGAGACCGCTGCCGGTTTCGCAAATCGCAGTTCGACCTTGATCGAATTCCGTGATGCCACCATGTCGCGGCAACGGTTCGCGAAACTTGCCGTCGTGCAGGGATCTGATCGTGACTTCAATCTCCATTGGTGATCCGTGAAGTTCGTCCGTCTTTCCGCCGATGCTTATTTTTAATCGTGAACCGACGTCGGCCTGCTCACAAATTGCAACCGCTTCTGGATCGTAGAGGCAACCGAATGCGGGGCCTATACATTTCGAGTGAATCGCTGAGAGAAGCTCAGTTCCGTCGGCTGATGAACCACCACCGACGTTGTCTCCCATATCCAACAGGCAGATTCGTTCCGCTGATCCTTCGCATTGTTTCAGTGCTTCTGAAACGGAAGTGAATTCGCTGCTGAAATTGTGTCGCATGTCCCACATTTTTTCTGCGAGGTCTTGAGACAATTGATCCGCTAGCTGCTTGTTCTTGTTTGTGACCACTATGACAGCAGACCCCATCTCTGCGACATCGGCGTATGGAAATCCGAGCAGAATGCTGTTCGAGAGGACGCCATCGATCTGCAATTGAGCGTCAGCAGTTTTGTAAAGCGGTTGCAGATGCGGTTCTTCCGTGCATTGACGTTCGATGCTGATTGCCATTGGTGGAAAGACTGCGGACATCGTGGGTGTAATTTCGTGTCTCACCGTTCGGACCATTAAGTTCGCTGCTTCAATGCCTCGCTCCCGCTGATCGAGATGAGGGTTTGTTCGGTAGCTAATCAGTGCGTCGCAGCTTTCGACCATCAAAGAGGAAAGATTTGCATGGGCATCGAGTGTGCCGATAATGGGCAACTCTGGACCAACTGCGGTTCGCAGTTCGCTGAGCCAGTAGCCATCGGCATCAGGATGTTGTTCACTCACAGTCGCACCATGCGGAGCAACGAGAATTCCATCGAGCGGTCCACTGTTGTGAACAGTTTCCAGCAATTGGGCGACGAGAACTTCAAAATCTCGCGCCGGAATCGTGCCGGATGGCAACGCTCTGGCGGCGAACAGTGGAACTGCTTCAACATCGGCAGCAGCAAGACCACCAAAAAAACCACCGACTTCGTGGTGAGCCTCGGACAATGCTTCCCTTATCGACTCGCCAGTCAACAATAAGTTCTGCCGAAACGAATCGACCGTCGTCGGTTGACGCGAGAATGTATTCGATTCATGCAGGAACGCAATAATCCCGATTCGCATGGTTGTCGACTTGTGTAATTTTGAAATGATTGTTTCTCACGAATTGAACTGTTCCCACAGTCGAACAGAAGAAAACGGAGGAGTCAAGAACGCGAGTCACCTCTGAAGTGAATCGAGTGTCGCTGTACTCTCACAATCCTTTTGCTGCGTTCATAGAGAGAGCAACGATCGAATGAGATGAATGGCAGGTGATGACTACTCCACCAGATCAGATCTCGCTTAAGCAAATTCGCGACTACCTTTATTCAGCAGTGATTAGTGATACGCTGGATGCAACAGAATATTGAGAGCAGTCTCCGCTCGTTTCGCTGTTCCAACGCATCTGTGACACGATGATCGTCGATCGACGTCGCTGGTGGGACAATGCGATTCGGCAATTTTTATGCTTCTTATCGCATGTGTGACACGCGTGTCACACATATTGTGAAGTAGAGCGATTTCGGGAAGATAAACCAGAATTTTCCGGAGAACCCGTTACAACCGTACATGTCGAAAAACTGTCATTATCGATAAAAGGTCATGACGATTCCCAGTGCAGTGCTTTGCAACATTAAGTCATTTGTGAAATGGAATGGACTCGGGAGATCAAGGATGAAGACCTGTATTCAAGCGTTAAGCTGCTTATTGCTTTGTGGAATTGCGCAAGCGGGAAATGATTGCGTTGGCCCAACTGCTGGCTGCGATGCGTACTCGACAGAGGAGGCTTGTGAAAGTTTGGCGTGTTTTGATGGAGCATTTTCTTGTGACAGTTTGCTCGCAGGAGTCCTCGACTCGCAGGGTTTGATCCAGAAAAGCGACCACAGCTTTGATGAGTTCATCAGCCCGATGACAAACCCAGTCTTTTTCGAAGATCCACGGACGCTGACAGAAGCACGCTTTATCTTCATCAATCATTCGGTTCCGAACAATCTTACTGGTGGAGATGTTCAGCTGTATGCTCTTCAAATCCGAGCAGCTTTGACGGAAAATCTCTCTTTAATTGCAGCGAAAGATGGATTCATAGTTTCTGACAATGACCTGATTGACGATGGTTGGGCGGACGTTTCAGCCGGATTGAAGTACAATGTCTTTAAAGATGCTGGTACTCAGTCAATTCTCAGCGTCGGAGCATCTTTCGATGCTCCGATTGGCAGTACACGGTCTCTGCAAGGGAACGGGGATGGTGAGTTTCACATCTTCGCATCGGCTGGGACCGAGATCTTCGAAGACTGGCACTACGTGACTGGTTCTGGATTTCGTCTCCCTTCGAACAGAAATGAAGAAAGTCAGGTTTGGTATTGGTCGAACCACCTCGATTACCAAATTGCGGAGACAGGCTTCTACTTACTGGGAGAGACGAATTGGTATCATTGGATGCGGTCAGGGTCTTCTTTTCCGGTTCCTGTCGAAGGTGGAGACCTTTTCAATCTTGGAGCAGTTGGTGTTGCTGGCAACGATATTGTGACTGGTGCGATTGGTGTGAAGTGTAAGCCATCAGCGAACATGGAACTTGGTATTGCCTGGGAATTGCCACTTACGGACCGTCGCGATGTTCTTGATGATCGGCTCACATTCGATTGGATCATCCGGTACTAAGGAACTGCGCGAGAATAAAGTGCTGCTGTGTTCACAGCAAAAAGCCCGACATTTCAGAAATGCCGGGCTTTTTGTTCGGCAACTTGATTTCACGTGATTCCTAACGGGGCAAAGTCGAAAATTACCCGTTCACCACATCGGAGTCGGAGGTTTTGGCTGAAAGAATGTAAGGCACCGTTTCCCCACCTGTGACCAGTGTGCGTTTTCGCACACTGATTTCGTGCATTTGCGATATTTCAGCGTGCGGATGTCGTACCCTGAGATCGGTGGGAACTGTTTTATACCGCTCTTTTGTTCTCTATCAGGTCAAGCAGTCAGGCTTGACCTCGGGCTGGCATCTTCTTTGCTAATCGGCGACTCGCGTATCCATGGTAAATACAGTTCGAGTTGTGTATTTATTGCAGGGTCACGTTTGTGTTGGCGTACACATTCTTTCTATTACCCAGCAACTACTAAGTTTGTGAGCATTGATGTTCACATGAGTGGAAGAGAAGGGGTGTTCTTTTCGAAATGAATTTGAAAGATTGGCGAGTGTGTTGAGTTCAATGAAATTGTTTTCCGTGATCGGGATGCTGACAGTTGGGTTCTGTGGATGTCAGGCCCGCGTCGAGCCTCCGGAGTTTACATCGAGTGCAGAGATCGAAAGCCTCCCGGCAGAACTCAAGCCTGAGGCACGTAAAGTGTTAAGGCAACATGCTGGGACTTTTGCGTCTCCAGTCCTCGTGACAAACGATGGCTCGACTTCGTCCAGTACTCTGAAACTTGGGCAGGCTATTTACCAGGAACGTTGCGTTCAGTGCCATGGTGTGAGCGGGGATGGAAACGGACCCGTTGCAAACCAGATGTATCCCCGACCGAGGGACTATCGGAAAGGAGTGTATAAGTTCACTTCCACTCCTTATGGGTCGAAACCTGTTCGAGCAGACTTGGTTCGTACGGTCATGAAGGGAATTCGTGGGACGTCGATGCCATCATTCAAGCTTTTGCCTCCGCAGGAGATCGAAGCTGTCGTCGATTACGTGCTCGTGCTCACTCATCGCGGTGAATTAGAAGAGCAGATCGCCGTGCTTGCTGACTTCGACGAAGAGGTCGATCCTGAGCTTTTTGAAGAAGAATCGCTTCCTTTGATTAAGCAGCTTTGGGCGCAAGCCGCAGGGAGCCAGGTAGTTCCACTGAGTCCACAGCCTGTTTTTACCAGAGGACATGTCTCGCGTGGGAAAGAAGCATTCCTGTCCAAGGGGTGTTCTAAGTGCCATGGGGAAGATGGTCGTGGTCAAAATGCCGAGAATTTGGCAGGGAGTTTTAAAGATCGCTGGGGAAATGTGACACGGGCGGCTGACCTGACTGCTGGAATGTTGCACGGAGGGCAACGCCCCATTGACGTGTATCGAAGAATCTACTCTGGAATCAATGGAACTCCGATGCCGGGGTTTGCGAGTGCTTTTCAGCAGGAACCGGAAACTTTGTGGGATTTGGTTGCCTACGTACTGCATGTGACGAACACCCGCCGCATGGGAATCGGTCACTTGCCTGGACCGATCTCACCATACGTACCAGAGACTCCAGAAAGCGGCGATGCTGCTGAGTGAAATTCTCACTTGGATAACAAATTACATTGTTGCGTCATTCCCTATTGCAGGACTTTGATGTGAATACTGAGACAAAAAAACAAGAAATCGCCGAGCTGCAAGCAAAAATTCAGCA
>JAJDEL010000315.1 GCA_029259835.1 Planctomicrobium sp.
ATAGGCGCGTGCTTCGTGACCGAAAACCACGCCAATGACTCGGTCTTCCGGGCGGAGAAAGTTTGCTTTCTGGACTTCGACATAGTCTGGATTTGTCAGTGCAGGAATTCCATCTTTCCGTGGGCCGCCAGAGCGAATCTCTGGTTCAGGAACAATCAACTGGCTCATGTTGAACTGAGAAGGTCTTCGTCGATTTTGAGCATTGGCATTCTGCGGAGCGAGGTCATCTCCCCAACCGGTCCAAATAATTGTGTAGAAAGCGGCAACGAAGAGTACGAGAGAGAGCAAGACAATCCGGCCCCACATCGCCGCGCGGGAGTGAACGCTAGTGTGAGAGGAATTCTGGTGATCGTCCATGGCTTTACCTGGAGCAGTTTGCTCTACACTGATTAGGGCTCTGTGGATATCTTGAGTCTGCCCTACTCTCCTTGACTAATAAAGTCTGATGTAGGACAGGATTTCATCTTGTGCGGACAGGTTGGAAACCTGTCCTACGTCGGTGTTCAACTCGACACTCTTAGTCACTAGTGGTCTATACTACCGGCTTCGATTTCGTCAAACTGTGACCTCTCTCACAGATGCATTATCAAATTGCCGCGTGAGATCATCACGATTTTATCGCCTGATCACCATTAAGAGCGTACGACTTCTTTGGCTCGGATAATTGAAGTTTCAGCTTTGCATTCGAGCACAAAAACATATCAAAGCGTAATCCGATGAATCCTCAACCTTATCAAACTCCGCCGAACTGGTGGCCTTCGCGGCTCAGTCCGAGGTTTGTGAATGCAACACGGTTCTGGAGGCTTCGAGATTTGAGAAAGCTGGGAATCCGCAGTCTGGAAGTTCAGCATGGGGACAGAATCGGCGAGTCTCTAAAAAGTGGAGCGGGCGTACTCATTTTGCCGAATCATTCGTTTCATTACGACTCGCACGCAATCATTGAAGCAGGGATTCGTCACGGTTGGTCCACTCACTTTATGTCTGCCTGGCAGGTGTTTGCGATGGCAGGCAGACTGGGAAAAAATATTCTGCAAAGGCACGGCGCCTTCAGCATCAACCGCGAAGGGACCGACACAAAAGCGTTCCGGCAGGCACTTTCGATTCTGAGTTCCGATCCACATGCTTTAGTGATGTACCCCGAAGGTGACCTGTACCATTCAAATGATCGGGTGATGCCGTTTCGCGAGGGGGCAGCGGCGATTGCATTGAGCGCAAGTAAGAAGTCGCCAAGACCGATTCACGTTTACCCGACAGTCATGAAGTGTTTCTACACGAAAGATCCAACTCCAGAACTTGCTCAAATGATGAGCAATCTGGAACACCGCATTCGCTGGCGGTCTCGTCCAGACATGCCGCTCTTGGATCGGATCTATCGCTTCGGAAAAGGCTTTCTGGCTTCGAAGGAAATCGAATACATGGGAACGTCTCACTTTGGCGAACTCCCAGAGCGGTTGAAAAACTTAGCGACGTTTGTTTTGGAACAAGTTCGCTCACAGCACGACTTGAAAAGTCGAGGTCACGATGTTGTCGACCAAATTCGAAACGTGCGAGGCTTCCTGATTCGTGAGACGGAAAAAGCTCAACAGGAAATCAAACAAAGTGTTTCTAACCCGGAACTGGAAAAACGATTGCAGCAACTTCAACATCACATGGCAGATATGTTTTTCGTGACGCAACTTTCGAGCTATCGTGGAAACTATGCCGTTGAAAATCCAACGGTGGAACGCATCGCCGAAACGATCGACAAATTTGAAGAAGATATCTTTGAACTGCAATACCCAACCCCCCGAGGCGAACGACACCTGGTGGTGAAATTTGGTGAGCGAATCGATCTTACAGAACAACAATTCACTGCCGCTAGTTTGACTCAACTCGCCGAAACACGAGTGCAGCAGCTAATGGACGAAGTCAACTCCGAAGGTTTGAACCTTGAGATGATTTAGGAACTGTCCCGAAATAGTTTTCCAATACCAGCCGTTTGGGCGCTAGCCCCGGATCGGATTTCGGTTCACGCCTAGAACCGGGGCTAGCGCCCTGCGGCTGATGCAGACCGAATCACTACAAAGACGAAAGACGTTCAGCAACAATCGCGCGTGTTTTGCCTTGCAGACGGGCAATGAACAGAGTTGTTCGATTTTTCCCTTTTCGGGGAAGCTTCTTTCGAAGCTGATCTGCATTCGTTGGAACGTGGCGGCATTTGATCTCGATCTCACCGACAGGGTGGTCGCGAAAGTATTTCCGCATCTCCTTCACATTATTTGGAAGAACTTCGAGAACCCGAAATGCCGTCACCGCTGGAGTCTGAACAAGACTGTTACTCGTTAGATATTCTTCGGCATCGTCGAGGCGTGTTAATTCGAGCTCATCGACCAGGGCATCAACGAGACCAGCGCGGACAATCGCGGGGTCGGGATCGTAAAGGAATTCTGAAAGATCGCCGATCTTCGGGTAATGCTCCATCGGATTTGCGGAAATCGTATAGCCACTCGGAAGAAGCGTCGCGCGCCAATCGTGTTCACCTGCTAAGTCCCCAAACCAGACGGTGGCCTCTTTGCATTCCCCGTTCAAACTAATCAGTTCGATTTCGCAATCGAGAAACTTCCCTCCAAAATTGCTCGCCGGTGAAAGCTTCATCGCTCCTGCTGGAGAGGTTTGGGCGAGAGTTTGAAGGAATTCCAGCGGTGGTTCGTAGTCTTCCAAGCGAATCGCACGGCGGTGGCTGCTTCGCCGGTCAGGATCGATGTGGATCCAGTTTGAACTCAAGTCCAGTGTTCTCAAATCGCATTGCTCAATCGTGATGCGGTCTTGAACTCCATAGGCGTCGGCGTTTAACTGCGTACGCAGTCCGGCAGACTTCGAGACATCTACGCTTGTGACATCAATTCCTTGCAAGGCGATCGCCAGGCTATCCGAACCAATCCCAGAGCAGAGGTCATACACCGGGGATGGAGCTTGTTGAAATCGTTTCGCTTTGTGGATTGCGACGGCTTCAGGTGTTGATTGCTCAAAACCTTGCCGATCGAACCACATCTGATCTGCTTTGGAAAACTTCGACTGTGCCCTTCTTCTCAGGTCGATGAGCGCAAACGCAGCGCGAACGAGTTCTTCCGGATATTCATCGCGAAGAGTTTGCTGAAGCTTCAACTCTGACACGTCTGAAGAGCGGATACATTCAAGAAGCTTCGGTTGCTGCTGCAACTGAAGGATGATCTCGCATTCAGAATCGGAGTGAGTCACCGGGACAGATTAGTAGAGTGATTCAATGAGTATGCGCACACAGCACGCTTCTCAACTCATTGGAAAGAGTTAAAAAATCCTGTCCTCTCAGTTCAATGACGGAGAGGACAGGAATCAATTTTTTTTGCTGCATCGAGGAACAAGCTTCGCTCACGCGCTGATTTCGCAGCAAGAGTTTTCGATGTTTGTCAGTTCGTCGAACCACGCCACGGGAAATTGGCGATAGGGATCAGTTCTCGCACAGGGACAACTCGTCCACCCGCATTGTACTGAAATCCATACATATTGATGAGTCCGGAGTTTAATTCACCAACATAAATGCAGCCTCTCGCCGGAGGATTTCCCCCTGCACCACGAAGTTCGACTCGACCCGGAACCATGACATACTGAGCGTTGTCGACGACTCGAAAATCTGCTGCTAAGTTTCTCGCATACGTCTGTGAGAAAATGTTTCCCTGAGGAGTGTGTGCTGCTCCAATAAGACGTCCCGTCAGGTGATCGAGGACGAATATCGCCTCACTTTGCCCAGCTAGAGTCGGGACCGTACACATCGAAAACTTCTCAGATCTCGCGGCACTATCCGCATACGCAGGTTCTTGAGGACAATAATACGCAATCATCATCCCTAAGATGGTTCCGGCAGTCAGCCAGAATGTTTTTCTTTCTGTTAGTTTTTCTTTCACTTCCTGAACTCCCGGTTAGTTGATGAATCATTTCCGCCGACAGTCGACTACATGAGGTCAAACGCAGGCCGAACAGAACTTTCATCAACAATCATACTCTCCAAAGCATTAAGTGAACAGTTGAAGAGACCACAATCCAGAGTTTTACTATTTACACTTTGGTGACTCTGCGTACTCCTGATTGAGTTTATGGAGGTCGAAAATTTCTTCACGGAGATTACAAAATGGTTGCTGCCTGCGAGGGGGCTTGCTGACATATTTGTCACAAGTGCCTGATCCACGTACAAGACCACAGTACGAACCCCACAGAGAGCACCGATATTTCGGAAGTGCAAGTGAAATGGACAGTTAGAGAGTTCGCGTATTAATCGATCAAGGGTGACTGACCGACTCGCTCGATTATGAGTCGTTGAGCTGATCAGTGCTGCTTGCGCTCCACACTCTTTCGAAATGCATCAATCTCAGATATTGAGTTCACACCGGTATCGTGCTTGAACTCTCTCTCGTTGGCTATCAGATTTCAAGAGTGGCCTGCGTTCAAATTGTCGGACCGTTGGTCCTCTCGGTTTGCTTTGGTTCGATTTCCCAGCCCTCCGGACTGGGCGAGGCAAAAAATGGTCCTGTGGGCCGGAGAAGTGAAAAGCAAGTTGTGTATCACAGACAGACCAAAGTCCTCGCACCTCAATTGCTCTTCGTAGAATTTTTCGCGGCGCGAAGGACTGGGTAATACTGTGTGAATACGAAATCGTCGTCGGCAGATCCGTCGTGGCAATCGTTGCAGCTTGCGGCTGGTTGTGCTTTTGCGTGATCTTTCAATGGATACTTATGTCCAAAGCTGAAGTAGGCCCAATTGCCTGGCTTATCCTTGTAACGAGTCTTATCTTTCATTGAGACCTCAAGTCCGACGAATTCACCCATGAAATAGCCAATACCACTGGTCGCTTCTTTATCACCAACGCTGACAAGTTCCTTCACAATGACAGTCCCGTCCGGAAAGTCACCGGTATTTTCATAGTGATCGAACGCGTCTGGACTCATGTAGACACTGTGGAATTCCGGAAATGGTGCGTTACCACCATTCATGTCATTCGGAGTCACTGGCGTGCCGACGTATGTCCATTTTCGGTAGCCAGTCGGCCTGACGAGTTCCCCATCTTTGTTGAACTGGACGAGCGATGACGCGTGAGATTTCTTCTTCGCGTTTTGTGCTGCAACTGCCTGCCCCTGCAAATTCATTGAGACCGCAATCGCCGCGATGGCAATGACTCCGGGGACAAGCAACAACAGGCGAAAGCGTCGTGTTTTGAGTGGGGGGTGATTCATTTTGTTTCCTTAATTGAGAGAGGAGGTAAAAACTGTTGCCAGGTAAATTGGCGAGACGGAAATTTTGTCTCTAACGCTTGGATCTTTTTAGATCGGGATAACCGTAGGCGTAGACCCAGTCGCTATCTGCGACGGGAGTGTGGCAAGCAATGCAGCTTGTGTCGTAACCTGCTGAAACGTTCTTGGTCGGGTCTTTCGCTTCAAACAAAGCCCATCCCCAGCCGTCACCCCAGTGATCGTTGTTCTTGAATCGCTCTTTGTGATCTTTGATCATCACAAACCAAATCTTGATATCCGCAGACCAGGCCGCGTGGCCTGTTGTCAGTCGATCAGACTGCGTTTTGCGAACCTCTTTCACCAGCACTGTCCCGTCGGGAAACTGACCAGTTTTGTTGAAGTCGCTGATCGTCTGCGGCTGTGTGTAAACATCGTGCATCTCGTGGACAGTTTCACCCGGTTTCTTTGCGACAGCCCAACTCCCGAGGTGTGACCACTTCTGCTTGTAGTCTTCAGGCAAACTAATGTTGCCGTCCTGATCGACATACGGCGAGAACGCGTCTTGTGCGTCGACAGGGTTTCGGTTCGCTTGAGTCTTTGTGTCATTCACTGTTTTCGCGGCGTCACGTTGAGCAGTCACGCCAACCGCGACTGCAACGCAGGAGAGAATCACTGAGGAGAGCAGAATGAATCGAACAGGTTTCATGGTTCACATTTTCGAAAGGGGCCAAGTGCTTTGACTCCCGTTGAAAAGCGAACCGTGTGCCAAACGCAGATGTTTCTGACGATCTGCATGCAACAGGCTTAATGATCAAGTTTCGCATGAAGCCTTCACATTCAAACAGCAAAACGCAGAGTTACTATTCGCAACATATGACAAATATGGTCTTCAAATATGACGCACTCAGCAAATATGGCGATGACAATTACGTCCAGAATCAGGTTGCATCGAGAATCGACTTCGTCTCTCTCTGTAGAGCTGGAAGAACCTCCGCAGCAAACCATGGGTTCTTTTTGAGCCACCGGTTATTACGCGGGCTTGGATGAAGGATCGGAAAGATCGCGGGGGCGTATTCCTGCCAACGCTTGACGGTTGCTGTCAGAGACTCTCCTTTGACCTCAGACAGCCGATGTTTCTGAGCGTAGTTTCCGATCAAGATTGTCAGTTCGATTTTATTCAGGTGAGCCAGAAGAGAATCATGCCACAATTCGGCACATTCTTTTCGAGGTGGCAGATCACCAGAATCACCAGTTCCTGGATAACAAAAGCCCATCGGAACCAGAGCGACGGTATCAGGGTCGTAAAATTGCGTTGATTCAATTCCCATCCAACTACGCAGCCGGTCTCCACTGGCATCCTCCCAAGGAACGCCCGATTCGTGTACGCGTCGACCGGGAGCATGACCAATGATTAAAATTCTCGCGGAATGACCTGCCTGCAAGATCGGACGAGGGCCAAACGGCAAGTGTTCTTCACACTCCCGGCACTGACGAATTTCATCGAGTAAAATCGGTAGTTCAGTCATTCATTCCTCAGCTTCCTGCAAGCGTGGGCCACCAGTATTTCAGATATAATCGAGTATCTCGTGTCTCGGTCAGGGCGAACGAAGTGCCAAACTCGAACGTTTGTGAAGAGACAATCGCAATGTTCCAAAACGGCCAGTCTTCTTTTACTTTCATTATTTTGAAACGTGTATGCGTCAATTTGTAAATTGCAATATTTAACGAAATGAGTCGTTAAATATGACGAGGTTCGCCAAATACGGCGAGCATCCCGTGATGGTCTCAGTGCCACCGTTTTAACGCTGCGCGGATTAGTCAGTAAATACAGATCGCCCGTCAGTGATTTTCAAGAGCAGAAAAAGAACACCTCTATTTTCCAGTGCAGGCCAGAGTTCCAATCGCGCGATTGGTACGGCACTTGCGTTTCCGTTCAGCATACTTGACCACAAACACCGAAACCAGAAAACGGAGGAAGTCGATGACGAATCTCACTCGAAGGACAATGCTTGGAAACTTGCCGGCTGCGGCGATTGGCGTTGCGAGTACGGTCGCACTGATGAGTACCAAAGATGCAGAAGGGCAGGAACCGGCAAAGCCCGCAGCCGGGGCGACGCTTTATGAGCGACTTGGCGGCTACGACGCGATCTCAGCCGTTGTCGAGGACTTCGCGGACAAGCTCCTCGCAGACAAGAAAATCAATCAGTTCTTTCGCGGGATGGGGACGGACACCTGGGACACCTTTAAGCAGAAGAATAAAAATTTGCTTGCCGCCGCCACAGGCGGTCCAGCCAAGATCATCAGTCGTCCAGCCAAAACCGTCCATGGGGGACTCAAAATCACCCAAGGTGATTTCAACGTTGTCGCCGGTCACCTCAAAGTAACTTTAGAGAAATTCAAAGTTCCGGAACGCGAAACAAAGGAAGTTTTCGCGATCATCGGATCACTTCAGCCAGACATCGTGGAACGAAAAACTGTCAAACTCAGCCGCGATATCGATTGTTAAGGAACTCAAACTAATGACGCTCGATCCCCAGTTTACGCATCCGTGCTCGGAGCGTACTGGGGTTCATGTCCAGAACTTCAGCTGCTCCACCATTGCCGCTGATCTTCCAGTTTGTTTCTTCGAGCGTGCGTGTGATGTGGCGACGTTCGACTTCTTCCAAAGTTGATTTGACTTGCAGAAGCGGTGCGGTCTCCTTGGCAGCGTCTGCCGTGACTGGAATATCGAGGGGCTCATCGACGTGGAGAACGCTGCCGCGAGCCAGGATCACTGCTCGCTCGATGACGTTCTGAAGTTCGCGGACATTTCCAGGCCAGTGGTAAGACTGAAACGCTTCGATCACTTCGTGAGGGATCGAATCAATCGACTTGCCGAATCGCTTTGAAAAACGAGTGACAAAGTCGCGAACCAACAACGGGATATCTTCGCTACGTTGCCGTAGCGGCGGCAGCACTATCGGAAAGACGTTCAGCCGATAGAAAAGGTCTTCACGAAACTCCCCATTCTTGGCTGCTTGCTTCAAATCTCGGTTCGTTGCGGCAATCACGCGGGCATTGATTCGGATCGTTGCTGAGCCACCAATTCGTTCGAACTCCTGTTCCTGCAAGACTCGCAACAGTTTGACCTGTAACTCCAACGGCAGTTCGCCGATTTCGTCCAGGAAGATCGTCCCACCATCAGCTAATTCAAAGCGTCCAATTTTCTGTGAAAAAGCGCCCGTGAAAGATCCTTTCTCGTGACCGAACAACTCGCTTTCGATGAGATCTCTCGGCAGTGCTGCACAGTTGACCTTAACCATTGTCCGGCTTTGACGGTCACTCAAATTGTGGATCGCACGCGCGAGTAATTCTTTGCCTGTCCCTGATTCACCAAGAATCAACACTGTTGCCGAAGTCACCGCAACCTGCTCGACTTCTCTGAGAACTACGTTAAGCGCTGGGCTGCTACCGATGATATCATCGAAGTTGTTTTCAACTTTGATCTCGTCCTGAAGATAGAGATTTTCAGCCTGCAAACGGTTCTTCAGTTCTCCGACTTCTTCTAACGCCGCAGTGAGTTCCTTCGTTCGGAGCACAACTTGCTCTTCGAGTCTGAGATTGGCTTTCTCCAGTCGCTGCTCCGCTCGTAACCTAAGCATTTCCGTGCGGACACGCGTCGCGAAGATATGGAACACAGCCAGGTTCCGTGGCTGCTCGGGCATCGGCTGATCGTCCATGACCGCCAGATGACCTAAAACAAGACCGTTTTCGTCACACAACGGCACACCTAAATAGCTCACTGCACTGAGGTCTTTCAAAGTCGTATCATCCGGAAATTCATGAGCGACGTGATCTGGGTGGTGACAGATGCTGCCATTGATGACCTCTTCGCACGGAGTTCCCATTAACTCATATTCAACATTATCGAGCAGTTTGTCGCCTGCCCAGTACGCCAGTGTCCGCACCCGACTTGTCGAATCCGCAAATTCCGCCACGAACGCAAACCGCACTCCAAGCGCGCCAGCAAGATGCTCGACGAGTGACTGAAAGAATTCATCGCCCGAAGCCGCTGCCGTTCCTTTCACGAGACTTCTCAGTAGTTCGTGTTCAGAATCGATTTCGGACACTCGAAAACTCACGTCAAAATTGATGAGATCGTCTGATTTGCTTCAGCCAAAACTTTCCTACAAACACACTGCGAGACCGCGTCTGGGTGAACTTGTCGTTTTCTGCCTCGCAGGGAGGATTCCGTATGGAATCGGACACTCTGACCCGTGGACGATCAATGATACTGACTAAGTATTCGAACTGAAAGTATCACGGTGGAGTTCAATGCTGTGTGTGCCTCCTGACCAATGATTCGACGCTTCGGGACGAGTGACTCATCCCTGAAAAGAGGACTAAGGAATGATGCGGTAAAAAAATCAACACTTAGAAGCTCATTCTTCAGCAAACTCCCTCCTTGACGAATTCGGAAGGCAGCGTAGGATAAGACTGACTAAACCTCGGGGGCGATCGGATTCGACTGGTTTACCGCAGGTGTTGGTTGCGTGTCGTGGTTAATCAGCAGGCCACGTAAAAAGCTGATTAAAACCTTAATTGCAAACAAAAACTTTGCAATGGTTGCCTAAATAGGTGACCCCGGTCAAGAAATCCCCGTCTGAGGAGTTCGAAGACCGGTCACAAAATCAGACTGGCTTCAAGTCATCGATTGCCACGCTTGAAGTAAGATTCGTTGCAATCTGGCCGCCGGAGGGTTTGTCGTTCGTCCCAAAGGCAGTGAGAAACAAGCGAGCGAATACACACGTAGAAGCCTCATCTCAGGACTCACAGGACGCGGGTTCAATTCCCGCCGCCTCCATTTTGTAAAGACTTTCTTGAAAAAGAGTGAGAGGAATCGGCATGCCACCCGGGAGTATCTGGGGAGTGTGCTGGTGACTCAAACAGTCAAATTGAGTCAGTCTCTGACAACGCACTAAGTCCCGGTGCACAACATGTTGCCCAAGCTTAGTCATCTCTTCCACCACATATTCGTGAAGCCATCTTTACTCTGATAGATGGCACACTTTCTGTGAAAAAAACAGAAATTGGACCTCATTAAGCTATTCAGTACTTCTTCTCTTGGCGTGCCAATCGAGCAAAGCCCTTCCCAACAGTTGTGGCTTTTCGCAGTATTCACTTTTGCTGGGTCGTCAAGTCGCTATAAGTTGCCCATTCCGGTCAATCTAGTATGACTGTTCAAAGCTCGAACAGGTAAGTCCCCCCACTTATCAGCCACTAACCAACCTTGAGCAAAGCCAGGTCGAAGCCTAAGCAAAGAAAAACCCTTGGAATCCCAAGGGTTTTTGAAGCATCAGAAAAGCGTAAGGAAAGGTGCAACGGTCTACGGAACCGGAGGGGCTGGCTCAATCAATTCGTTGCCAAGCCCTTGGTGATTCTGTTCGGTATGAAAATGTTCAAGGTGCGACTTCACCGTTTTTCGGACTGATGCTTTCCTAAGGGGCTTCCAACATCAGCAATGAATTGAACTTCGCGGAGTTTTTTATACTACGCGATTTCGGAAACAACGACAGAGTCAACTGAACAATTCCTGTAGTGGTTTTCCATGGTCGGTGATAGGAATGGGGCGGTCGTCGTCGTAGAGTTCCTTCCCAGAATCGATCCCCAACGTTGCCAGAATGGTTGCGTGAAAGTCAGGGATGGAGACTGGATGATCGACAATCTCCGCGCCCAATTCGTCTGTGGCGCCAATCACTTGGCCTGTGCGAAGCCCTCCGCCAAACAGAGCGCCGCTGAACGCTTTCGACTGGTGCCCCCGTCCGCCTTGCCCGTCGAACTCCGCAGGTCTTCCGAATTCTGTAGCGACAACGACCAATGTGGTGTCTAACAATCCACGTCTTTCGAGATCCTCGATGAGAACACTGAGTGACTGGTCAAAGTCCTCGATGAGCAAATGCTGATTTTTCTGACCCTGGCGATGCGTATCCCATCCCGTACCGTTTTTGAAATTTAGGTCGTACGCGGCCTCTACAAACCGAACCCCCGACTCGACAAGCCTACGAGCCATCAGACAACGCTGGCCGAACGGGCTTCCATAGCGTAAGCGAGTCTGGTCCGATTCATCTTCCAGGCTGAACACTTTCGCGAAAGGACCATTCATCAATATCCTCGCCCCGTCAATCGCGGCATCGTATTCCTGCGTCGTCGGTTCCCTAGCAGCTCGTTTTCGGGCCCCGGAGCGTAGGAGATTCAGCAATTCCAGACGCCGCTCCATTCGAGAAGCGTTCACGTCCGCGGCCGCTCGCAGCCCTGTCGGCCCCGAGGATACATCCGTCAGATACAGATAACCGAATCGGCTGCCCAGAAATCCGGGACCTCGCGTGAGATTGGGCGTACCCATCACGATATAGGGGGGCACATCATCTCCGCGTGCTCCGCGTTCGTGGGAGATCAACGAGCCAAGTGACGGATAGACAACCGTGCCGCTCGTCAGTCGCCCGGTCTTCATAAAATTCGCCGAGTCGGCGTGGTCCACTTTCAAAGGATGATTCAAACTTCGCAGCAGCACTCCCTTGTCAAGCAGCGGTGCGGTCCGCGAAAGATGTTGGCAGACGCGCGCGTCATGAATCGCCGTTTCAATGGACGAGTAAGCAGAACCTGTCTTATTCGCGGTCGGGTCGCCGACGGATTTCGGATCGAATGTGTCGATATGGCACATGCCGCCGCCGAGCCACAAAAGGATACAAGCTTCAGCTTTACCACGCGGCGAATTTCCTGGTTCCGACGCGGTAGCATTCGGGTTTGACGAAAGACCTGAGGCGCCTAGCAGCGCAGCACTCGATACTGTAGTCGTGTGAAATTGACGGCGCGTGATCGCCCTCTCTTGCATCTGGATGGTGCCCTCTCGAGCTTGAATTGTCGCTCCGTTGTTGCTCATTAAATTTTTTCCGCTCGGCATTTCAGGAGAGATGAACTACTCGTCTTACTCATGGAATTACCATAAATTCTGGAGAATTAATCAACGCCCAAAGTACATCCTCAACGTGTTCTCGATACTCCTGCGTCAGCCGCGTCGTCGGTGGATCGCCCAATGCAACGCGCTCACGTGCAGCGAGCATGAGCAGGGTCTGTTCCGCTTCCAAATGTTTACGCCAATCCGGCTGAAAGTCGCTCAGCGGCTGCAAAGTCCGCTGTGGCAAATGAGTTTTCCTCGTCTCGAAATTCGGTTTCAGGAAACCGAC
>JAJDEL010000316.1 GCA_029259835.1 Planctomicrobium sp.
CGATGATTTATTCCGGTGCAGCAGAACTAGCTTCACCCAATCGTATCAAGTGTTCTTTCACTGAAGCGGCGAGAGCTTCGAGGTGATAGCCTCCTTCCAGAAGACTCACTACGCGACCTTTGCAATGTGTCTGAGCGACATCAAGCACGAGGTCTGTAAGTGACGCGAAATCTTCTGTTTCAAGCCCGAGTGAGCCGATGGGGTCAAGTCGATGAGCGTCGAAACCTGCGCTGATCAAAACAAGTTCCGGCTTCGATGCTTCAGCAGCTTTGTGCAGAGTTTTCTCAAATCGGTCAAAAAACTCCTTCCGCGAAGTTCCGAATGTGATCGGTTCATTGAACGTCGCCCCCAGTCCTCGGCCACGACCAGTTTCGTCGCTGTCTCCGGACCCTGGGTAAAACGGGAAGCGGTGAATCGAAAAGAACGTTACGGATTCATCGTCGTAAAAGACATCCTGAGTCCCGTTCCCGTGATGGACATCCCAGTCAACGATCAGGATTCTTGACAGTTTGCAGACCTGCTGAGCAAATCGTGCAGCAATAGCTACGTTGTTGAACAGACAAAATCCCATCGCATGATCCGGAACTGCATGGTGCCCGGGCGGTCGAATCAGGCACAGGGCATTGCTTGTGCCTCCGGAAGTCACTTGGCTGACAGCGCGACAGGCCGTTCCTGCGGCAATCAAGGCAACATCATAGGACTTTGGGCTCACGATTGTATCGGAATCGAGATATCCCCCGCCGGCTTGAGCAACCTTCTGGACATTTTTGATATGGTCCAGAGGATGCACAGCCTGCAACATCTCTTCGGTCGCTGTTTCCACTCTTCCAAATTTCAAGTCATCATGAGTCGTCAGCGAATCGAGCATTTCACGCAATACTGCGATACGTTGCGGGTTCTCTGGGTGTTGTCCAGTTTCATGCTGTTCAAAGACAGGTGAAGTCAAAACTGTTGTCATCGCTACACTCCTTGAAATCAGCCGCTGTGACAGGCACCATGAGTGCTCTCACAGTATGATATTCGAATGTCAAAATCGGTGTGACACCCAAAAACGATGCGACCACAACGACGTAAACACCGAACCAACAATAACAAACAACTTGACAGCGAGAAATCGCCGATGCTAGTTTAAGCTAGCGTACAGAGGCGACAGTACGATTCTTCTGCCTATTCAGAGTAGAAGATGAGAAATTCCAAGCCTGAGTTGTTCGCATCACTTCGAAAGTCTGCCCAAGTCGTGTACCATTTCCAACTCAATTGAATCCGTTGATCAGTTCCGCATCAGCGGTCAAAATCGACATCACATATGTGGGGGAACCCGGGTGTTTCCACTAACTCGCCAGAGTTTTGTATTATCGTCTGCCATTCTCATTCTCATTTTCAATGGGGGGGCCGAGAATGCGCGTCTGATCGCTCAAGACGAAAACAAGGCAGCGGAAACTGCCAAGCCTGTTGTGGCACCCGCCCAGCCACCTGCTGCGGTAGCTGCCCCGGCCGCCTGGACTCCGCCCGCTTGGTACATGGATGAGGTTGAAGCTAAGAAGTTTCAAAGAGCGAAGATCGGAATCATTCAGTCTCTTAAAAACAACAGTTTGAATTCGGCTCAAACAGCGGAAGTCAAACGCATCGCTTACTACTACCTTTCGTTGATGCTGCACGAAGGAAACCGCCAGAGATTGCCCAAAGATGTCACACAGCGGATGCTGGCGGATATTCTGTCAGCAAGTAATCGGGCACCTTCTCGAGCAGTCTTAATGAATGAAGTGATCGACAAAATCCCGGCACTTCTCAAACACCCAAGTGACGTCGTTCGTGTGAATGCTGTTCTCTTATTGGGTGGACTCAGCATAGAGCCTGCAAACTTCCAGAAAAAAATTCCGGCGTTGCCATACACACCAGTTCACAAAATCTTGATCACGATCCTGACAGATCAAGATCAACTTACGGATTGTAAAATTGCAGCCGTTCGCGGACTGGCGCGAGTTTGTCGCGATGATGTGACCAACGCCCTGAGTAGCAATGCACGATCAGACATTGCGAAAGCTTTGGTCACCACTTTGGCAGCCACTCCACCAAGCACGAACGATGGTGTTCGTTGGCTTCGGTTTCGAATTGTAGACACACTCGGATACATCAACCGTCTGGATCAAGTCGGTGGTCAGCCAATTGTGATTGACACTCTGCTTCAGATTTTAGGAAACCCCAAAGAACATCTCAAAATTCGATCACAGGCAGCGCTCAGCATTTCTCGACTCCCTTACGGCAGTTCCACGAATGTGCAACTGATCACACATGAAGTCTGCGAACTACTTCTAAGACTCGTTTCTGAACTTGAGGACAACCCCAAGGGGACTCATTGGCGAGATTACTTCTCGCGCGTCTATCTTGCATTCCGACCAGCAACTCAGGCGCAAGCGACCAAGGGCTGGGGATTGCTTTACCAGGTGAAGAAAGGTGGTCTCGGAGGGAATAAAAAGTTTGTGGATGATGCCTTTGAACGAGCGATGCCACTTCTCAAGCCGGTCCTGGAAAATGCAGATCCTGCCCCAATTCCCAAAAAAGGACTGCAAATACTGACGGATTGGGTCAAAAACAATAAGCCAACAAATCGGAAAGTCACGCCAGCCAGCAAAGATCTTCCGTAGCGCAGGATCGGTTTGAACAGTATTGCTTCAATGCAACATTTTTAAGATTGAAGAAACTGACGAGACGATAACGGAGCGATTTTTCTTGTTCACAACCTTAATTCAAGGCCTGGCAAGGCACTAAAGAGAACGGATTTCTAATGACGCCCGACCCGAGTGTAATCAGCCTTGAATGGCATGGCGACGCCCTTGTCGTGATTGCGACAGGTGCCGTGGAAGCACTGACCTGGGATATTGTCGAACACGCCGCCGAAATCGTTCTCGATCCGATTCGGCAGCAGAAAGCCCCGATGGTCGTCTTCGATATGTCTCAAGTTCAATATTTCGGTTCGGTCTTTCTGGCGCTATTGATTCGCTGCCACAAGCTTGTCAAGACTTCTGGCGGAGTGATGGTCATTTGTGGTCTACATGACCTCGCAAAAGATCTCCTGCACATTACTGCGCTGGATACACTCTGGGCGCTGTACGAATCTCGCGAAGAAGCTCTGGAATCGATTGGAGCTTAATTCCGAAAAGCTGGCGAGCATCTCATAAAACTCACGCGTTCACACAATCAGAAAAGGATTTCTCGATGGCTCGGAAAGAACGCATCGCTCGACCGGATGTTTCTGAAGACTATCCACTCGCCACAGAGCATGACCCCAGTTCCGAGAGAACCTCCCGCTACATTGAAGAGATCAAGGAAACTGCGGACAAATTCGCTCGAGACAACGCAACGCGTGGTGATCTCAAAATCGTCTCGCGTGCTCTGAAAGAACTTCGCTACGCATTCAAAGTTTTCACACCTTACCGCCGCATGCGAAAGGTGACCGTCTTCGGTTCTGCCAGAACAAGCCCCGACCACCCGGCTTATCAGGCCGCTCTTGAATTCGGAAAGAAATTTGCCAACGTCGGTTGGTACGTCGTCACGGGAGCCGGTGGCGGCATTATGGAAGGAGCACACGTCGGGGCGGGTCGTGAAATGTCGATGGGCCTGAACATCATGCTCCCCTTCGAACAAGATGCAAATTACGTCATCTCGAACGACGAGAAACTCGTCAACTTAAAATACTTCTTCACACGTAAACTTATGTTTGTGAAAGAAGTCCACGCCGTCGCCTTATTTGCAGGCGGCTTCGGCACGCAAGACGAATGCTTCGAAACTCTCACGCTTGTACAAACCGGCAAACGAGACCTCATGCCGATTGTGCTTGTGGATGAACCAGATGGAACCTATTGGAAAGACTGGAAGAAATTCATCGTCAATCAGCTTGAAAAGAATGGCCTCATCTCTGCGAACGATCATGCGCTTTATAAGATCACTAATAGTGTTCAAGACGCATTCGAAGAAATCATGAATTTCTACAGCGTCTACAACAGTATGCGTTATGTGAAGGACCAACTTTACATCCGCATGCACTTCGAACCGACGGCAGAATTACTTGAGGAACTCAACGCCGACTTTGCAGACATTGTCGAAAGTGGAAAAATCGAGCGCGTCGAAGCTCACAAACTGGAAGCAGACGAAGAACACTTGATCCACTTGCCTCGCCTGGCCTTTCATTTCAATCGCCGCGACATGGGACGTTTGCGTCAAATGGTCGACTGCATCAACGATTCCTTCGACGCCTGTGCACTCTCCTGGTCTGCTGACGATGAGTGAGCAGAACATGAGTTTAGCCGCTCCATTTGAAATGAACGGCTAAGGAACGGTCCCGTAATAACTGACCGAGTTGATTCGGTCTCTATCAGCAGCTTGGGCGCTAGCCCCGGATTAAATTCTGGTTCACACTCAGAACCGGGGCTAGCGCCCAAGCTGCTGATACCTGGAATCTATTTCGGGACAGTTCCTATGCCGTTTTCAGTTTCTCAGCAGGCGTCTCTTTCGCGCGTAATTGACCGGTCGACAGGATGCCGATTCCGAGCAGAAGAATCCCGAGGCTGTAGAACTGGGAAATCGTGAAGCCGGTTCCCAGCTGTCCCATTTCATCCGCCCGCAGAAACTCAATCTGTACACGCGTGATCGCATATAGAATGCAGCCCAGAGCGAAGACATCACCTGGGAAACGGCGATACCAGTAATATGTCCCTGTCACGACTGCGAGTATGAATCCGTTGATCGAGCTATAAACCTGCGTCGGATGAAGTGAAAACGTCCACTCCGCATCAGGATCAACGAATCCTCGGTAAGCCAATTCTCCAAAGGTCACGCTCCCTGCTGGAAATTGAATTCCCCATGGGAGATCACAACGGTCGCCGTAGCAACATCCATTGAGCAAACAGCCGAGTCGCCCGAAACCGATTCCGATGAAAATCGCCGGGGCCATCAAGTCTGCAAACTCGAAGAAATTAACCTTTCTTCGCTTGCAATAAAGCAGAAAGCCCAGTGTTCCACCAACCAATCCACCAATCTGTACCAACCCACCTTCCGTAAGATTTACAGCCGCAAACAACACCTCTGGCAGAGTGTTCGCTTTCGCAAAAACCTTGTCTTCATACTGAACAAGATACGCCAAGCGTCCGCCTGCAACACCAAAAAGCATAATCCAAAGGGCGCCATCAACGATGATCTCTGGATCACGACCGACCGCTTTTGCACGCACGCAAGAGAATCCAACCGCCGTCACGAATCCGATGAGAAACATCGCTCCATATCCGTACACAGGCATGAATTTTGGCAATATGCCAATCGCAGGAGCAATACTGAAACCAATCAAGATGCAGCCCCAGATCAACCAATTCACACTATCACGGAGTACGTCTTGATGTCCCCGTATCAAGTGGTACAAAAAGAAGACAGCTCCGCCGATCAACGCGACCCAACACGCTCCAAAATATGGAGGCTGATCCGCGAATTCAGTCCAAAATGCCCAGGGCTTTTCAAGCCAGATCCGAAAGAGTGTTTGACGCATTGAAGTGGTTGAGGGGCTAGGGTTGAGGGGCTTGGGAAAAAGAATTGCTTCCCCTTCTCTATCGCAGTGAAATTCTACGGTTATCGATCAATCGTGTCTGCCCCACAAATGTGGAGATCAGGGCGACCATTTCCGGCTGCGGTTCTTGTAACTCTTTCAGGGAGTCAGGATCGCGAATCACGGCGTAGTCTGGTTGGACGTCATCGAACGAATTGAGATGCTTAAGCATCTGCTTTTCGACGGCAGCAATATCCTTTTCGCCTCCTTGTAATGCTTCATTCGCCAGCTCCAACGCTTGGGAGAGACAAAGTGCCGTTTGCCGCTGCTCTGGCGAGAGATACTGGTTGCGGCTGCTCAAGGCGAGACCATCGGCTTCCCGAATCGTTGGGCAAACCACAACGTCAACAGGCATGTTCAAGTCCCGAACCATCTGACGGATCAACGCCTGCTGTTGATAGTCCTTGGCTCCGAAGCAAGCGACAACAGGCTGCACAATGTTGAACAACTTCGCAACAATCGTCGTCACACCACGAAAGTGAACCGGTCGACATTCACCTTCAAGAATTTTCGACATCTCATCCACTTCAACCCATGTCTCAAATCCTGGCGGGTACAAACTCGCAATTTCCGGAGCGTAGACAGCGTCGACGCCAGATTTTTCACAAGCTGCCAGATCAGCCTCCAAAGGTCGAGGGTAATTGCTGAGGTCTTCCCCTTCGCCGAACTGTGTTGGGTTCACGAAGATTGTTACCAACACGTAATCCACACGTTTTCGACACTCCTCGATTAAACTGAGATGTCCGGAGTGAAGTGCTCCCATCGTCGGAACACACCCGATTCTGCATCCACGCTGCCGCGCGAGGGAGACTGCTTCTCGAATCTCACCAATTTCTCCTGTCACTTCCATTCCACAATCCTTGACATTCCCTTCTTCAACTTAATGTGAGTCAGATGGAGAGGTGTTGGAACATTTCTCCATGTGTTCACACGACGACTCGTAACGATCAGGGAAAGTGTATCGATTTTTGATCGATCCACATGATGAATTCCCGGAAAACCAGCTGACACACCTTCGCCTGAGTTTCAATTCGTGCATACAATCGGCCAGACGTGAACAATTGAACACAAGACAACCCTCGTCAAAGACTGACTATAAGGACCACTTCTAATTATGACTGAAGACATCCAAACCGAAGATCAACTCGTCGTTCGCGCCCAGCAAGCTCTGAGTAGCTGTAATTGGGTGATTGGAGAATGCGCCTCTGAATGGACGGAAAAATACGCCAGCGGTCGAACAGATGCAGATTTCGGATCAATGATCGGTCTCAGTGGAGATCAGGTTTACCAGCGGCGTCGGGTTTGGGAATCGTTTTCCGATGTCCATGAAAATTACTCAACGCTGAAATGGTCCCACTTCTATGTTGCCGTCAATTGGGACGATGCCTCCGAGTGCCTGCAATGGGCGAATGAAATTGAAGCGACTGTCGCAGAAATGAAAGCGTGGCGCCGAGCGCAGCACGGCGAAGACCTCACCGAACCAGCCGAAGAAGAAGCTCCGTTCAGTGTTGCTCCAGATTACCTTCAAGTCGGAGACGGGATGGTTCGCGAAGTAAGCGAAGTCGACTCCGAAGGTCGTTCACTAGTTGGTGCTGGAGCCTCTTCCGGAGAACGCGCAGAGACCATCACTTCCGCTCCGCGTGAATCCGGCAATGCCGAGTACGCCCCATTTGGAAAAGGTGCCCGTGGTGATGCGTTCAGTGAAGACAAAGGTGAAAAAGAAGGCCCGACGTCAGAAGAAATCTACAAACGAGCCTGCGCATCCATGGAAAAAGTGATCGTCGCCCTGACTCCGGAACGTCTGGAAGACTTCACTGAAATGCCCATTGAACTGCAACAACGTTTCGTCAATGCCGTGAAGAATCTCCAATCGCGCACAGCCGGGTTATCTTGAGAGAGTGGAGGGGCAAGGGTGGTGTGTGGAGTTCACAGGTTAACTTGAACATGAAGAGCGTTTGAAATGAGACAGACTCTGCTACTTCTGACTTGTGTGTTTGTGTTCGCTTCGTCTACGCAAGCGCAGGAACTGGTCGACGTTTCAATCATCAGCTCACTGGATCAGACGAAGCAACCTTCCCTGTCTTATGCTCCGGAAGCGGACAAGCCTGTGCCGCTCTTGGTTCTGCTGCATACCTGGAGTGGGAACTACAAGCAGAAAGGGCATATCGAAGTCGCTTTGAAAGAATGTGAGGCGCGTGGCTGGGCGTTGATTCATCCGAATTTTCGCGGCCCGAATTGGACGCCGGACGCGTGTGGTTCTGCACTTGCTGTGCAAGACACCGTCGATGCTGTCAACTGGATGAAGCAGCATCACAAAATTGACGACAAACGCATTTACCTCACCGGCGTCTCCGGAGGCGGTCATATGTCGATGCTCATGGCTGGCAAGCATCCCGAAATCTGGGCCGGCGTTTCTGCCTGGGTCGGAATCAGCGATCTGACAGCCTGGCATATCGAGACGAAAAAGGCCGGCCGAAATTACTCCCAGCACATCGAAAAAGCAGTCGGTGGAGCGCCGGGATCAAGCAAAGAGATCGACCAACAACTCAACCAGCGTTCTCCGTTAACGTATCTTCACCGGGCGAAGGGACTGCCGATCGATTTGAACGCCGGGATTCACGATGGACACACCGGCAGCGTTCCGATCAGTCACACCCTACGCGCTTTCAATCATCTGGTCAAAACAAATGGGCAAACCAACCAAAGTATCAGCGAGCAGAACATTCAATCAATGACGAACACGCGCATGGTCCCGAACGACTTGAAGTTCGATGCAGAAGCCGAGGAGCGACAGCACCCGATCTTGTTCAGGCGTCAAGCCGGTCCGGTCCGTGTTACTATCTTTGAAGGCGGACACGAAGGCGACCTTCCAGCTGCCATCCGCTGGCTGGCGAAGCAAAAGCGCTAAGTTTAGGTAGGACAGACATTCCTGTCAGTCTGAAATATAATGGAGGCAAAGCGTTGGTCTTGACTGACGATGCGGCATCAATCCATCTCCACACTTGCTCACTGCTGGGAAAGCCAGCAGTGGCACCCGAAATTTGCTCTCAAGACCGGCATTCGAGACCTTCGCGTTGGCACTCACAGA
>JAJDEL010000317.1 GCA_029259835.1 Planctomicrobium sp.
CAAAAAATGGCTCGCAGAGAGCAACCTCAGCGCCGGACAGGCCACACTCGTGCTTCCACGAGAATCCGTCGTGATTCGGCAGCTTCAACTACCCCAGGCTCCAGAAAATGAAATTCCAGATTTAGTCCGATTTCAATCGGCGGCAAAATCTTCGCTTCCGATTGATGATTTGGCCTTGGATTATCTACCGATGAGTGATTCAGGATCAGGAGTAGGTCTCTCCGTCGTGACCGCTTCGATTGACAGAAAACGCCTGCAGCGCATCAAGCAAATTCTAACGGCTGCTGGATTCGATGTTGTCAAAGCGACAACGACACCACTTACAATTGGGCAATTTGTCAAGAAATTTGGTGGTGCAAGCCTCGGATCGAGTCAGCCAGAGATTGTCGTATTCCAGCGAGATTCTCTGGTTGAAATTTCGATCTTTGCCGGAGGATCATTGGCGTTCAGCCACTCCCTGGCTTTGCCAGAGTCAAACAAATTAAAACCACTCGAAAGTGGGTTAACGCGTTCGATTGTCGCGCTGCATCAAACGTATCCCGACGTCGACATCAACCGATGTTATCTCGCCGGTTTTGGAAACGATGCGGCAGTTCGCGAACTTCTGGAATCGAAATTTCGCGGTCACGTTACGGATGTCGTTCTGCCTGAATCACTTTCCGGGGACAACGATATTTCCGGGTTTGAATCGTTAGTCGGAGCCGCTCTTCCGATTGATGCTGAAAACTTAAAGCTCGACCTCTTCCATCCACGAAAGCGAGTCGAGAAACCCGACCGCCGAAGATTGTACTGGACGGTCGGTGGCGCCGCCGCAGTTCTCGTTTTGATGCTGACATACGGAATCTTTATTTCGAAAAAAGGAACGCTTGAAACCAGTATCAAGTCACTCAATGAATCCATTACAGATATCGAAAAAAAACTAAAAGTCGGAGAACCGCAAGCAGAAGCTTTTGAAAAAATTGACAACTGGTCACATACTCAGACCAATCCAGTCACTGCCTGGAACCAGCTTCGCAGTAACATGCCCGATACTGATCGACTCTATCTGAGTGAACTCAACTTAAAACCGGTAGATGAAGAAGAGACCATCGTCAGATTCACAGGTGTTGGATTTGCAAAACAGCAGAATGACGTCGACGAACTGAATCAGAATCTTGCTGAAAATGGTTTTCAGGTCACGCCAATAGCATCAAAGCAGGTTTCGATAGATCCAGACTACCCTGTCCGTTTTGAACTCGACATCCAACAACTCCGACCGAAACCTGATCCTCCAGAGAGACCCAAATCGGTTGTTGGCGATGCCGAAGACGATCCAAAGAATCAAACCTGATCACAATAATTTCCATTGTTACAGTCATTTTCTTCGTCAGATTTTATCATTGAGTCAATCTCATGCAGCAGCGTGAAAAAATTCTTGCAATCGCTCTCGCCTCAGTTGTGGCTATCTGGTTTGGCTTTCCAATCATTGAAAGTTGGATAATTGAACCAATTAAGCAACTCTCTTTGGAAGAAGAGAGCTTGACTGAAAAATCCAACGAAAAATTTGACGAGCAAATCGAACTCAGAAAGAAACAAAAACAACTGACGCAGTGGCAAAAGATCAGTCTGCCACCCGATCCACTGGATGCGCAGCGATTGTATCAAGAATGGTTGACCGATCTGGCGAAACTGTCAGGCTTCGATGATATCAAAGTCACGTTGGAGCGCCGGAATCTACAGGATGACATTTACGTGACAATTCCCGTGACACTCGACACAAAAGCAACACTTCAGGAACTCGCTCAATTTCTTGAGCAATTCGAATCCGTCAACTTGTTACATCGCATTTCAAAGTGCGATGTTCTCAGCCCGATGAGTGAAGGCAATCCCGATTTACAGATTTCATTGACAGCCGAAGGCCTGTCGATGACAGCGGCTCCCGAACGAAGTCGTTTGTTACCTCAAATCGAATTACAAACAGACCTCAAGAAAGAGCAAACAACAATCGAAGTCCCGGATAGCCTCTCAGGTTTTCCTGACGCGGCACCATTTCGAGTAAGATTCGATGATGAATTCGTCACTGTGACTCAAGTCAACGGGAAAAACTGGACTCTGCGGCGCGGCATTGCTAAAACGTTTTCCGAAGACCATCCAGCCGGTACGACGCTCGAACTCTTTCCGATCACTGAGAGTAGACAAAACAGCGCCAAAGCCGCTGCGAATGCCACTATTGCGATGTGGAGTCACAGCCTCTTCACAAAACCGGCACCTCGAGCAGACTACGATCCTAAGCTCGCAACAACGACCGCTCCAGCAGCCGTACGAGGAAGAAAATGGGACTGGAAACTCGATGTGAGTAGCTGGAACCCTGCATTCGGTTCCCCTCTATTTAGCATGATCGAAAACCCCAAAGGAATGAAACTCGATGAACGAACCGGCAGCCTTTCCTGGGACGTCAAGCCAGACCTTGAACTCGGTGATCGGGAAATACAAGTGATGGTCTGGGGGTCAGCTAGTAAAAAAGCAGGCTTTACTTCGACAGTCAATTTCCGAGTCCGCGATCCGAACGAGCCGCCAGAGATCAATCAAGAAGGACCGCTAAAATTCTTCCTAGGGCGATCATCACAAAAGAAGCTCAACGTCACCGATCCAGATGGTGAGGATGACAAACTCAAGTATTCCATCGAAGACGCTCCTGAAGGAATGCAAATCGGCGAGAACGATGGAATCATTCGCTGGGAACCGGCAGAATCGCTGGATGCTGTATCCCTGGAAGTTCAAGTGACCGTCACAGACTCCGATGAAGACGCGGAGTCAATCACGAAGACATTGGCGATCCTACTCGAAGAGGATTCCGCGCGGTATACCTACCTCACAACAACTTTAAAGCGAGCCTTTGGTGAGAGTGAAGAGGAATGGGAAGCATACCTGTTCGACCGAGCCACGAATAAAACAACCAAGCTCCGCGTTGACGACGAAGTGACAATCACAGACTTCGAGATGATCATCAAGGAAATCGGCGACGACTTCGTCAAGGTCGAGCGACCGGACGGGCAATATCGAATCGTTTTTGAACGACCTCTCGTCGAAATGGTCAAGTTATCAATTCCACCAGCCACCTCACCAACCGTGGAATCTCAAGCAGATCAGCCTGAAGCGCCAGTGAAAGAATCGGCAAAAGTCGACGCGGCGAAAACTCCGCCTGAGACTGATCCCACCGAGGCTCCGACTGCCGAACCAAAGAAAGCCCCGACCGAAACGGATGAATAACCTTGAGCAGCAGGGATGGCTCCTGCTCGAATCCATCTACGACGGGGATCAACTCTCTCAACTTCGAGCCGCAGTCAGTCAGCTATCCAACCAACACGATGAAGCTGTTCGCGGTCGCAGTGGTGCAGTGTATTCCGCAAGAAATGTGCTGCAACTTGTCCCGGAGCTTGCCGACCTGTGGAGAACTCCTAAGCTTGTCGACTTGCTTACCCAAACACTCGGCTCACAAGCCGGACTTGTCCGAGGGCTGTTCTTTGATAAACCTCCGGAACAAACCTGGGCATTACCCTGGCACAAGGATTTACTGATTACTGTCGGTGACGACACAAACGAAACAACCGGGTATTCAAAACCGCGCCCCCGGGCAGGCATTTTACACATGGAACCGCCGCTTGAAGTGCTGCAATCGATGCTCACACTGCGAATCCATCTCGACGAAATGACGCTCGAAAATGGACCGCTCGAAGTGTTGACCGGTTCACACACCACCGGCAAACAGTTGCTCTTTGATGGATTCGAAAAACAAATCATCACCTCACAAGCCGGAGACGTCTTCGCCATGCGACCGTTACTCGTACACGCCAGCGGTCGTTCAATACCCGA
>JAJDEL010000318.1 GCA_029259835.1 Planctomicrobium sp.
TGATCCGACCTATGTCGAAGCAGCGCGAGCGTTCGCTGAGCTGATTACTCAACATGATGACGACGACATTCAGCGTCTGAACTACGCATTTCGGCGCGCCGTATCTCGGCTTCCTGAAGATGCTGAACGGGCCATAACCGAAGATCTCCTTGAAGCTGCTCGCAAGCGTTTTACAACTCACCCGGATGCTGCGAGAAAACTTTTGTCGGTTGGCAGCTCAAAGTCCATCTCGACCATTGAGCTTGGCGAACTAGCGGCATGGACGTCGGTGGCTAGCATCCTCTTGAACCTTGACGAAACGATTTCGAAGCCATGAATCCAATTCTTGAACACCAACAATTGCTCAATCGTCGACTGCTTCTCCAAGGGTCAGCGAGCAGTATTGGATTGGCTGCGTTGTCGTCGCTGCTGTCTCAGGATGCGACTGCCGAATCGCGCAGACCAAATGTCAGTACTCCACATTTCGCCCCGCGTGCGAAACGAGTTGTGTACCTGTTTCAATCTGGTGGTCCTTCGCACCTGGAATTGCTGGACCCTAAACCTGAACTGAAAAAATTGCACGGCAGTGAGCTACCGGATTCCATCCGTCGTGGTCAGCGATTAACCGGCATGACGTCCGGTCAGGCCAGCTTTCCTGTCATCGCATCGAAGTTCGGTTTTCGGCAGTGCGGTCAAGCGGGAACGTGGCTCAGCGAACTACTGCCATACACCGGGCGAGTCATGGACGACATCTGCGTCATCCGTTCGATGCACACGGAAGCCATCAATCATGATCCTGCGATCACATTAATACAGACGGGCTCACAACAGCCTGGACGTCCTTCGATGGGCGCCTGGGTCAGCTACGGACTCGGCAACGAAGCCGACGACCTGCCCGCATTCACGGTGTTGATTTCGCACGGTTCCGGAAAGGATGCGAATCAGGGACTGCTCGAGCGACTGTGGGGGGCCGGATTTCTGCCGTCCAGCTATCAGGGAGTTAAACTTCGCAGCGATGGCGATCCTGTGCTGTATCTCGCGAACCCACCAGGCATTGATCGTGGCTTTCGACGACAAATGCTGAACGGACTTGCACAACTCAACCGGCAGCAATTGGCATCTTCTGGAGATCCTGAAATCGCAGCTCGAATCGTTCAGTACGAAATGGCGTTTCGGATGCAGCAGTCAGTCCCAGACCTGGTTGATTTGTCCTCAGAACCCGCCAGTACATTCGAACTCTATGGCGAAGAATCGCGAACCCCTGGCACATTTGCAGCGAACTGTCTGCTGACGCGACGCATGCTGGAACGCGGCGTCCGCTTCGTTCAGCTTTACCACCGAGGCTGGGATCAGCACGGTGGTTTGGCGAGTAACATCCCGAAGCAATGTCGAGACGTCGACCAGCCACAAGCGGCATTGCTTACGGATCTGAAGCAACGCGGGATGTTGGATGACACGCTGATTATCTGGGGCGGAGAATTCGGACGTACTGTGTACGGACAGGGAGGTGTGAAGGAAGACTACGGTCGAGATCATCATGGTCGCTGTTTTTCCATGTGGATGGCAGGTGGCGGAATTCGTGGTGGCTATGTACACGGTGAAACCGATGACTTCGGCTACAATATCGTTCGCGACCCTGTCCACATTCATGATCTGAATGCAACAGTGCTTCACTGCCTGGGGGTGGACCACCGCCGACTGACCTTCCGCCAGCAAGGCCGCGACTACCGTCTGACCGACGTTCACGGCAACGTCATGCAATCACTGCTCACCTGACTATTTTCGTTCATGACCTGTGACCCTCCGCGGAGTACAAAAAACTTAAACACCTCTGGGCAGGAGAATATTAAGTCGAAACTCGCAAGGAGGATTGAGACGTTGAACCTTGGAGTGAATGGATTTCAGCAGTATCTACCTACCTGCCGCAACCTCCACGAATCCGTGGGTCTTCAATTCGCTAGCGGTTGTGTGCTGCTTAGGTAGGCGAACAGATGCCGAATCTGTTCGTCACTAAACTTGTCGAGCAAGCCTTCCGGCATGACCGACTTCGGATTGGCGATCATTTCGTCGATATCATCCTGCCGCACTACGACATTTTGACCATCGATTCCGCGAATCACTACAACTTGATTGTCACGATCAACCAGGAAGCCAGTCACGATGCGGCCTTCCACGGTGAGAATCGTATAGTTCTCGAATCCCTTGCGGATTTCGGCACTCGGATTAACGACATTCAGCAGGATACCTCGCGCGTCGGTACGTTTGAAACTGGTCAGGTCAGGACCAATTTCGCCACCTTCTGTGAACAGCGTGTGGCACTTGCCGCACGTTTCTTTGTAGAGCACCTTCCCCGCGTAGGGATTGCCGGACGCTTTTGAGGTTCGCAGCATTTGGTCGAGGGAGTCGATGCGAGACTGCATTTGAGCGGTCGTCGCGCCCTGGATGTTGCCGAATTGGTCGTTGATGATTGATTTGAATTCTTCCGAGTTGTGCAGCAGAAGTTTTCTCAATGTTTCCGGGGCTATCGTCTCTTTGGTGATGCGTTTCTCGACGATGGCGCTGAGCAGCAGTCGAGCCCAGTTCTTTCGGCTGGATAAGAGTGACTGCGCCGCGGCTTGCAACGTTTGTGGCAGTTCATTGTGCAGGGCTAAAACTCCTTGGGCGATTGCGTCGTCGGAGTAGGATTGCAAACTGAGTAGCGCCGCTGATCGCAGGTCGTCGCTTTTGTCTGACTTCGCAATCGCGAGTAATTTCGGGACTGCGGCATCCTGCTTAACTTCTCCAAAGATTCGCACGAACTGGAGCCGGTCGGCTAGCGGAGCATCCGGCTTAGCGATTGTCGCTAAGGCTTGCTCCATCGCTTCAGGAATTCCCTGTCGAACTTGAAGCGAAAGCGACCCACCTCCGACCTTCTTGATCGCAGCCAGCAATTCATCTGGAACGTTCGCCAGAGACCGTCCGGCAAACGCCTTTTCAAATCCCTGAATTAAAGTTTTTTGATCAGACTCGTCAGGGGCAGCTTCGAGTAGTCGTGCGCACGCCAACAAGTCTTGACGTGTTCCCGCCAGGGCGAGTCGTCGAATCAGATTGTCGAGCATCTGTTGCTCGACTAGTTCGAGCTTCCATAGGTCGTTCCGCTCAAACATGGCAACGACGTCGTTTCGAGCTTCTCCTGTTTTGGCTTCGAGTGCCCACCACAGCAACAGTGGAATGTGCAGATCGGTGAGGTCCTCGTCATGCGTCAGCAGATTTCGGAGGATCGGCAGAGCGTCCGCCGCCGGGAGACGCTTCGCGGTACAGGCCAACTGACTACGAACATTGGCATAGGCTTCACTGGCTGCCAATTCCGCTAGTTGCTGGCTTAGGGCGGGTGTCACCTCATGGCTGTCACCCAGTATCCTGACTGTCCAAACTCGAACGTATTGGTCCTCATGCTTCAGGAGTTTCGCCGCTGCACTGGCATTGAAGCCTCCTGACGCATTGAGCGCCCAGAGTCCTTCGAGCGCGAGCTGACCGGTGTTTTCGTCGATCAATTTTTGCAGGACGGGAATGATGCTTGCATCGCGGCGATCTGCAAACAATCGGATCGCCGTCTGACGATGCCATTTGTTCGGATGGTTCAGCAGTGCCACGAGGTCGCGAGTTGACAGACGATCATAGTCGAAGCGAGCCATGCTGGTATCGCCTTTGGCGCGGAATCGGTAGATGCGACCATCGTTCGGCGTCACGCGCCCGGCATGATGACTCGCGTGATCGATTCGCTGTTCATACATGTCACAGAAATAGACGGCACCGTCCGGACCAACCTTGATATCGACTGGGCGGAACCACTGGTCGCGGCATTCAACGGGGCGGTCGATGTCTTCCGTGGCAAACGTTGTCGTGTTCGAACGGAAATGACTCTGGACGATCTGGCCTTGAAGAGGTTCGATTCCGAACAGACGCCCGTGATACTGTTCCGGGAGCGTCGCTCCGGAATAGATCACGAAGTTATGGGTAAACCGGGGAACATCGTGATGCTTCATGGCCGGGAAATACCCGAAAGCGTAGGGATTCGAGAGTTGACCATGTTTGCCGAAACCCTTGCGTTCGTAGGCTCCCTGAACATAGTGAAAGCCGCGTGCGTTGCCGCCGTTGGTTCCAGAAAATATACGTCCCTTATCGTCGATCTCGCAACCAAACGTATTGCCGCCGCCTTCCGCGAATGTTTCGTAGACCTTGGATTCCGGGTGATAGCGCCAGATCAACTGCCCCATCGAATGAATCGGGGCGGCCTGACTGCCGGGTTCCTTGATCTGGCCCGTCACCGTGCTGCCCTGGCACGCATACATCCAGCCATCGGGTCCCCAGCACAGACTGTTTGCAATAGAGTGTGAATCTTCGATGCCAAATCCCTCGAGCAAAACCTGTGGGTCGCCATCGGGGACGTCATCATTATTGGCATCTGGATAGAAGAGCAGGTGCGGCGGGCTGAGCACATAGACACCTCCGCGCCCTCGGACAAACGAACTGGTGATGTTGAGGCCGGTGACGAATGTTTTGTGTTTGTCGTAGTTTCCGTCGCCGTTCGTATCTTCATGGATCGTAATGTTATCCAGCCCTGGAGTGCCGTTTGGTGGGGGCTGAAGTTTGCGGTCGTAGACCGTCCGCAGAAATTTGTCGCGGCTGAGCATTTTCAGGCCAGCGGGGTGTGGGTACTGCTGATAATTCAGCACCCAGAGCCTTCCGCGTTCATCCCAGTTTATAAACAACGGCTGGTTGACATGCGGCTCCGCGACGACCAAATCGAGTTGCAGATCATCGGCGACGTCGAAGCTGGTAAGCGCCTTGCCTGGCGGCAGCGGATCAGTATCTCCTTGCCGGCGACGCAAATACAGATCGATATCGTCGACCTCATCCACTTTGCTGTAATACGCGGGAGACTTCGTGAATGCCGCAAGCTTGGTGCCAACGGTCGCCCAGGCTTTGTCGTCGCCGGGACGGTATTCCCACTGGCCTTCCATCTTGATCGCCTGTGATTCGACGAGCAAGATTGGTGCAGCAACAAGAAAGTTACTGCGGCTGTCCTTCATATAGGTCCGTACAGCAATCTGGTTGACTTCCCCAAATCGCAAAGCCCCTTCCGGAACTTGAAAACGCGATTTCGCTCCCAATCCGCTGCGGTACTGAGGAGGAAATGTCCCCGTGCTGATCACTTGTACGCCATTCACAAACGTCTGGCGGGCATCGTCAATCGGCTCGACATTGAGTTCAACTTTTTTGCCCTTCCACTCCGCCGGAACCGTCACAAAACAACGATACCAGGCATACCCGTCTTTCGTCGCAAGAGCTCCACCTGGCTGACGCTTCCAAGACTCTGGAACCGGAACGAGGTGCCAACCATCGCTGACGGAATCGTCGGCAGAGAGTTGCGGCAGCGAAATTAAGGGCAGCGACATCAGGCAAGCCAGTAGGCAGAACGGCCTCAAGAGGCGTGCATTGAAATTAAGTACATTCAGAAAAAGTGTCTTCACGTTGGGGCTCCAGACTGTGTCATCTTGTATGGTGATCGCGCAGCTCAAATTCATGAACTCGCCGCGTTCTTCGAAGGTAGGGGACTCAATTGTAGCGGAGTTCGGTCAGTCTTTCATTAGAATCGACTGTGATTGCTTGTTCTTCTGGAATGGATCGGGACAGTGGATTCACTCATCTGTTCCAACGCGCTTACGCCATGCTTCAAATTGGCTTGCGAGTTGCTCGAGTCGTTTCGGCTCTCGAGTGGAAAGGTCGGTCGTTTCTGTCCCGTCGGCGGCAAGGTTGAACAGTTGCCATGTTCCACCTTTGCTTGGTCTCACCGCTTTCCAGTTCCCCACACGAATCACATGATGCCGAGGCACCATCCAGCAAAGCTGCTCGTGCTCCTCACGCTGCTGACCTTGAAAAATTGGCAACAGGCTCTTGCCCTCCACTGGTAATGGTCGACGACCATTGAATTCCGTGGGGTAATCGGCATTGGCGACATCCAGAAAAGTTGCCATGAAGTCGATCACGTGTCCAGGTTGTCTGGTGAGTTGATCACCATCGTGAATCACGGCAGGCCAACGAACGACCAGCGGCGTACAGATTCCACCTTCGTAACCTTCCATTTTCGTTCCGCGTATCGGAGTGTTACTGGCATTGGCCCAAGCGAGTCCGTATGCGGCAAACGTGTCGTGAGGTCCAGGAAGATTGTCGGGGCCGCTGCCTGGGCGAATCGCCTCTCCATCTTTTCTCCAAGTGGCGTTCTTATTACTGGGGCTAAAACCAAAACCACTCTTATTGGGAGTGAGTCCACCGTCTGGTGCGGCTCCATTGTCTGAAAGGAACATGACCAGCGTATTTTCCACTTCACCTGCTTCCTTGAGAGTCTGAAGAAGTTGACCTACACCACGATCAATCGCAGTAACTTGTGCCGCATAAACTGCCATCCTCTCAGCTTGCCAGCTTTTGAATTTGTCCACCTCCCAGTCTCGAATTCCGGACGGTCGCGATGCAAGTTCCCATTCGGTCGGAATCAGCCCAGACTTTCGCTGGCTTTCGAACCTCCGCCGTCGAACCTCATCCCAGCCCAAGTTTTGATATTCTTCTCGATAGTGCGCCACGTCGGCCTCGCGTGCATGAAGCGGCCAATGCGGCGCGATGTGTGCGACATACAAAAAGAAAGGTTTACTTTTGGTGACGCTCGTTTTTAGGAAATCTAATGCGTAATCGTTAAGAGCATCGGTCAAGTAGAAATCATCCGGCAACTCGACGCGTTCACGATCAACAAAATATGGATTGCTTTTCACTTCGTGAAAGTAACTGATCTTGGCCTGACACATCGGCCCGAAAAAACGATCAAATCCGCGATCTAGCGCCGAATCCCGACCCTGCCATTTCCCAACCATTGCGGTGTTGTATCCGGTTTGTTGAAGCACCTCGCCGAGAGTGACACACTTATTAAAATCTTTCGGTTCGTTCCAGCGATCACCACGATGCCCAACCTGTTGGCAGTACAGCCCTGTAAGCAAAGAGGCTCGCGTTGGACCGCAGACAGCATTGTTGTAGAATTGTGTGAACCGCAAGCCGTCTCGGGCGAGCGAGTCAATGTGTGGCGTCTCAATTTCGCCACCGTAACAGCCGATGTCCGACCAGCCAAGATCATCCGCCATCACAAGAATGATGTTCGGACGGCTATCCGTTTCTTTCTCGGCACCCACCGCTAGAAGCGGAGTTGCAATCATTGACAAGACAACCAATAAATATTTGTTCATCAAGTATTCACCATTTCGTTTCATTCTGACTTACGCGATTCATCTTCACATCACAAACTCATACTCAAACTCTATAGCGAGAGATGCTCAATCCTCACCCATGGGGAGTATCGCGAGGTCCCAAAACCTTGGAAACGCTTGAATTGTAGAATTTCATGTTGAATCTTGCGAACAGGTTGGAACGAAAAAACTACGTTGAAACCTCTTCATTTCATCTATGGTATCATTTACTGTCTAGTCACTGTTGTACGGCAGACAGCGGATTGGTTTTCTGATCGTCTAGTGATGACAACCTCATAACCAAGATCTCAAACAACCAGGAAGAAATCTGAAATGTCACGCATTGCCACGTTGATGCTTTTGGTCGCACTGCTGTCGATAGGGATTGATTCGCCACCCGCAGCAGCACAAGACAAGGGAGACAGGGTAGAGGCTTTAACCCTGGTTGAACGCTTGCCTCTCAAAATTGAAAAAATTCAGAAGGAACTTCCAGGATGGCTGCAGAAAACCGGCAACAAGGAGGCCGTTGCACTCATGCAAAAACTGGGCGGACAGATAGACGCCAAGAAATTTGCTGAAGCCGAAAAGACTGCGGATTCCCTTCTGAAGTTAATGGGCGTGAAGCCACAGAGTGTTGGCGCGACCGGTGGGAAGAAACCGACAAATCCGCGACCCGGTTCGCCGGAAGAAATCACCAAACGTTTGACTGAAAAGGTGGAACGCGTGTCGGCTGGGGCCCAAAAATGGGCAGCCAGTGGGCGTAATCCTGCAGACATTGTCAAGACCATGCAAGAGAAGTTCCAGCCGCTCATGGAAGCAGGAAAAATCGTCGAAGCGGAGGCGGTGCTGGATCGTATGCTCAAACTACTTGGATTGGATGTCGACGCGCCGATTGCGACGCCAGCTCACGAAACTTCCGCCGAGGAACGAGTGCTGACAAGGATTCATAGGATCCAGAAAGAACTCCCTGCCTGGATTGATAAAACAGGCAGGAAGGCCGAATCTGATACATTGATGCAGAAGTTGAAGGAGCAACTGGCGAAAATGAATTTTTCCGAAGCAGAGAAGACGGCGGATATGATTTTGGAAATGATGGGTTTGAGTATCGCTCCCGCTGCACATGCTG